>DAICZX010000001.1 GCA_027310925.1 Candidatus Parcubacteria bacterium | reverse complement strand
TTACCGTACAGACTGCCTTGGATGATGGTAGCGTGTAGAAATGCATATTACGCATTAAATATGCGGGGAGAACAGTTGGAGGTAAGCCTCAAAATGTATCGCCATCTCACGCGCATTTTGCCTGTCGCGAAAAAGGTGCTAAGCGACATTGGGTACCAATACTAGCGAGAGGAGAAGTCCCCCGGGAGCCGCGGAGAACGGTTCCCGGTTTTTTATAGTATTTTGTGAGAAATGGTCCGAAGAGAGGCACGTCCCACACCTCGGAGTACGAACTTATCTCAAGTTGGCTGTCCCTCTTGGACCTTCACTTGTGTATTTTTCGTGGCTTGAAATATAAGAAGTGTGTATCTATTTTTGGTTCGAGACTCATAGGGGTCGGTTCAAGCCTTCACCCTATTCTCTATTCCTCCTTACTGAACCACCGAAGACGCATTCACTGAAAATGTCGCGGTACCATTGTTGATTTGCGTAAGCGTAACAGCATAGTTTGCAGTGCTGTACGTTTGGCCGACAGAAAGCGTTTGTGGCGGGATCAGAACCGTCGCGATCATGCAACGAATCTGCGGCGGTGGATCCGACGGGAAGGAATTCCAGCATCCTACCGGTGTAATTTGGATTATTGCTAAAGACGATGAGAGGCTTTGCAGCGTGAAGTAAAAACTTTTGTTGCGAATTTCAGCGATACCACCTTGCTGGAGAAATACGTTTCCAGGCGCATCCAACTGCCTAACATTGGAGGCAGTACTCGTGCTGGTCGAGGGACTCGGACATACAAATGTGCATTTGGGTCCGGTGGGACCGACATAGCTGCCATCGGGACATTCCTTTGCTGTCGCTGGGCACGCCTGGGGCTGAGCGGTCATATAGGTATCCGTCTCTGTCTGCAGAGCAGCGGAAAGCACTGAGGGATTGACCGTGGTTTCTACAAGGGAAATGGTCTTCGCAAGAACCGTGGCATTGCTTCCTCCGCCATCGCTCACAACGAGAAAGTTCGTCGTACTCAAGGGAATGATACTCGTATCGAAGCGGCGCCCGCTTGGGAGCATGATGAGACCCGACATTGTGGTGTTCGAAATATTTGCCGTGGTGGTTGCGCCTGAAGTTGTAGAGTTAATTCCCTCCGGATATGAAACCATCCACTGCTGTGATGTGGAATTATAGAAATATTTCGTTTGAGCGATTGGGCTCGCGTGGCCATTCTGCTCGTCGGTTATCGTATGGGCCGTCGAATTAACGATGTAGATCATGACACCTCCTGGAGGACCAACTTGTAGCGTTTTTACTAACGTGCCACCGGGGAATGATGTCGTATCCTTTGTGGTCGTCGGGAGAATTTGCAACGAGCTTGGATACCAGAAGGTGAAACCGAAATCCGGATCGGTGTATTGGACCATGCCGTAGGTGTTGGCTATGTGGATGCCTGTCGGAGAAAACGTTTGCCGGTGGATGAGGAAATACGCTCCACCGCCGATTATGAGTAGCGCGAGCACGATGAGAATCCACGTTCCAACTTTGCCGCGTTGATTTTTCATATCCTCAATCATAGCATTTTGCCCATCTTAAGATTCGAACCAGTTTCGTGGCTCAAAATATAGAACTGACCCGTCTTGGACGATATTGAGGTCACATCAAAAGCACGGCTCTAACTATGGAGACGGCTCTTGGTCCATCGATACTAAACTAGACTGCTGGGGGACTTGGAATCGAACCAAGATACTGGGCTTCAAAGGCCCATGTCCTACCGTTAGACTATCCCCCAATATCTACATTTTAACCTAACTTTTATACTGTATCACTCGACCGGAAAGAGTTCGAGGATGGCAAGTTCAATGGGAAGCGCGGGAATCGGCGCATAACGAATGCGCTCGGCGGCGTTAAGGAAAGCAAGCATAGTCGTATGCGTGATGCCTTTACCATTCGCGAATCTCTCGAGAATGGAAAATTCATCCGCACCAAGCTCATCTGAGAGTGAGGCTCGGAGATCGGGCGCATAACGGATGAGAAGCGTGGCACGCAAAGATTCAAGCACGAGATCAAGAAAGAGTTTCATATCAGCACCAGCTTTTGCCGCCTGCTCGACCACAGCAAGAGACGTGCCGCGATCACTCGCGGCAAGCGCGTGTATAAGCGCATGTACCTGTTCCCTCTTCGGCGCACCGGTCCAAAGCTCTACCCATGCACGTGAGAGTCTGGTACGTCCTTCTGCACCCTTTGTCTTATTATTAACACCGCCTGTAATCTCTGTGTCGTCCCGCAGAACTTTTTGAAGAACAGACAATGCGTCGCGATACGAACCTTCGGCGAGCATCGCGATAAGCTCCGCGGCGTCGAGATCGAGTTCGTATCCCTCTTTCTCCGCGACGGCTTTTGTCATCTTCGCAAGAACAGCACGCGTTGGCTTCCTGAATTCAAAGACCTGACAACGCGACTGCACCGTCTCGGGCACCTTTGCGAGTTCAGTTGTTGCAAGAATGAAAACTGCATACGCAGGCGGCTCCTCAAGTGTCTTGAGAAAGGCATTCCATGCGCCCTTTGAGAGCATATGTACCTCGTCAAGAATATAAACCTTGTAAGGTGATCGGAATGGCAATGTATAAACGCCTTCGGTAAGCGCACGGATATCTTCCACGCTGTTGTTGCTCGCGGCATCAATCTCGTAAAGATCGTTCTCGATACAGCCGATTGCGCTCGCGAAAATGCGCGCAACTGAAGTTTTCCCAAGACCACGACTACCGGCAAAGAGATACGCATGACTAATTTTCTTTGTCCTCACCGCCTCCTCGAGCGGCTTCGTGACCTGCTCTTGCCCGATGACGTCCGCAAACTTGTCAGGGCGATGTGTACGATAGAGAGACTGGTGCGCCATGACGAAAGTATACAGGGTATGTCTCAAGGTAGGTAGATGATAAAAATGCAGCCGACTAGGTTTCCCAGTCGGCCGGTTCGAAAGACTTATCATTCCACGATTGCTTGCGCGATTCTTGAATAAACTAGATCCGTGACAGACGTCGAGGAGTCCTGCCCATGGGTTTCGGAAACATCCGATATGCCTGATAGCGCATCTCGGCTTCCGTTATATCGATAACTGATAAGACGGAATCGATTTCCTCTGTGATTCTCCTGATGTTCTCCTGACTCACTGCCTGAGTTCGAGCATATGCGGCTTCGTTTTCTTTCGGGACATAATTGCAGCACTCCTCGATATCATACCCTTCGAGATTTGATAGGCTACACATAAACTCATATTCGATCCTAGCCTTTTCTTCCTTAAGTGCGCGAAGTTGTAATTGATGAGAGAGGAGGATGTGGCCGAGGTTGCCAAACCGTAACGATCTCTTTTTCCCACGACGCCTTAACCACGACACGGGAGTACCAACTCTCACCCACGTGCCGGGCCTGAATTGCTCGTAGCTACCACCGACCGCCACACGATCAATCCAGAGTGTTGTCTTCTCCCAGCGATCGCTTCTTTCTCCGGGAAATTCTTTTCCAATGCCTTCGCCCAGTGGCCAGAAACGTTTGATCGCCTCCTCAACCGTCTCGGCATTAAGGCGAACCATCTCCGTCCGATCCTCGTTAGGAAAACGATACTGGATTACCCGACGATACAACACGAATCCGATCGATCTACCGCCCTTCTTTTTTGCCAGTTCCAATAAAGCCATGTAGCTAGCACTCTCTTCCCCGTCGTGCGCACCGTACTGCAACTTCCGTGCGAAATATGCCATATAAAAGATCTCCTGTAAGCATGCCTGGGAGAAAGACTACTCGCTTAATTCGTGTTGAGCAACAATGAACGCGAGTGCGGATGCATCTTCGGCTTCCATCAACTTTGCCCTGAGTTCGGCTGCACCCGTGAAGCCGGTTACAAATGCTTTGATATGCTTTTTCAATATCGCAAAATTCTTGGGCGGAGAAATTTTTTCAAAACCACGCGCAAGCTCGACAAGCGCCGCGAGCTTCTCTGTAAGCGGCGTATCAAGGCTCTTCTTCCCGGCAAAAACCCAAGGATTCCCGAACATCGCACGGCCGAGCATAACCCCATCGCAACCCGATTCCGCCGCCTTCATACGCGCATCATTGAGATCCTGTGCGTCTCCATTGCCGATAAGGAGCACATCGGAATTCACACGGTTACGAATCTCAACCGCCTTCTTCATTAATTCCCAGTCAGCAGGCACGAGCGACATCTGCTTGCGGGTGCGCAGATGCAGCGTAATGGCCGCAGGAGCCTCCTCAAGGAGTGTCGTGAGCCACTCATCAAGTGATTCTTTATCATAACCGACGCGCGTTTTCACTGAGACCGGAAGATTGCTCGCGCTGCGTGCTGCGCGAATGATTTTCCGAGCAACCTCAGGCGTTTTTATCATTGCCGAACCACACCCCTGTCGCTCAATAGAACGGTCTGGACACCCCATGTTAATATCGACGCCGTCAAAGCCGAGTTGCGCCACGAGCTCTGCTGCATATGCAGCCATCTCAGGTTTCGCGGAGAATATCTGCGCGACAATCGGTCGTTCGGTCTCACCTCTCCCGAGATCCCGCATAATTGGATTCTCTTCGTCCTGCATTTTTTTAATTTCGCGTGTATGGTACAGACCATCTGCAGAGACGAATTCGGTCCAAAAAACGTCAGGAGCGCCACATTTTGCAACAAGCGTACGAAAAGCAACGTCGGTCACATCTGCCATGGGCGCCATGACAAAGAAAGGCTTATGAAGATTCTTCCAGAACATGCCCGCACAGTACCACTATTTCTTCTTGAGATATATTTTCCCGCTGAAACGTAAATCGAGATAAAGAACGGACCCGTCCGCAAGATTGAAGTCCGCACGTGCAGACATCAATTCAGCAAAAACGCTGCTCTCATCGCCGAGCATGTAGGTGACGCGAGTACCGCTCGCAAGATACACATCGACCTCGCCATCATGAAGAACCATCATAGAAACCGGGGAACCAAAAGTCGCAAGTTGTCGCGCAAAGTCAAAAGCGGCGGGCAACTTATTAGCGTTCTGAAGTGTTGCGCCAATCGGATTCTCGAAGGGCGTCGAACTTCCGCTGGATGGCACAAGAGGTTCATATACCACAAACGAATTTACCGGCTGACCAGTACTTGTTGCCGTATAAATAAAACCACTCGCATCAAAGAAGTAGCATTGCGCGGTGTCGGGGGGAGTCGTCGTCGCACTCGGCATTACGCCGCACCATCGCGCGATAGACGAACGATCATCCACACGTATCGAGAGCCCTGACAATCCGTTTCGAAATAATGAGACAGCCGCAATATCTGGATGCGCGGCGATGATGTCGGCACGAATATGCGATGCAGAGAAAAAAAAGATTGAGTTGCGTGGAATAACACCGAAATAACTTCCTTGCATTGCTGTCCGGGCAATTTCTGCTATCGATTGACTTGCACCGAATACTTTAATGTGTGAAATCCGCACTACACCTTGTTGAAGGCCGTAAATTATACCGCCGCCAGCCATTAAGAAGAGGATGCCGAGAACAAGGACGGTTCGACGACGTCTTGAGCGTCGTCGCTTAGCAAGCCGATCGCTACTGCGTCCCACTGATAACCGTCTTTCCGACATATGGAATAAGAACCTCAGGCACCTTAATCGTGCCATTCGGTTGCTGATAATTTTCAACGATTGAAACTAAAATGCGAGGAGTCGGGATTGCAGTTGAATTCAAGGAATGAGGGAAGTGCATGTTTCCATCGATGTCACGGTATCGGATGTTAAGTCGACGTGTCTGAAAATCGTGAAAATAGGATGCTGAGCTTATTTCTCGATAGGTCTGTTCACCAGGTACCCAAAGTTCAATGTCGTATTTCTTGACCTGTCCAAGACCAAGGTCGCCACCACAATTCACAACCGTGCGGTATGGAATATTCAAAAGTTCAATAAATTCTTCGGTGTTGCGATTAAGCCATTCATGAAGACGGGCTGACTCATCATGTTCGGCCTTACAAAGAACGACTTGTTCCCATTTGAAGAATTCATGCACACGAATGAGACCACGCACGTCTTTACCATGTGCACCTGCCTCGCGGCGGAAACATGGTGAAAACGCGAGAAATCGTACTGGAAACACGCCCATATCGAGCGTTTCATTCATGTGGTAACCCATTGTCGCTACTTCGCCTGTACCGGCTAGGTAGTCGCCGTCCTGTGTTTTATAAAGATCGTCTTCCCCTTGCGGCAAATAACCGGTACCAAGAAATGCCTCGCGCCGTACTAAAGATGGTACGCTCATGGGCACAAGCCCCTTCATAGAAAAGTGTTTGAGCGCCAATTGCCATACGGCGTTCGCAAGCAGAACGCCATCACCTTTTAGAAAATAACCACGGAAACCCGCAACTTTTGCACCACGTTCGAAGTCGGCAATTCCAAGCGCCGCCATGAGTTCGACATGACCTTGTGGTGCAAAAGAAAAGACTGTCTGCTCTCCCCATCTCTTTACCTCGAGATTATCAGAGTCGCTTACACCATCTGGTACTGACATATCCGGGATGTTAGGCACTGTGAGCATGAGCCTCTGCCATTCTCCCATCACCTGCTTCAGTTGCTCCTCGCTTTCAACCATGCCGCTCTTGAGATGCTGCATTGCCTCAATTACTTTCTCACGCTCGACGCCCTTGGCGAGTTGGATTTCACTACTACGACGATTTTGTTCCGCGCGCTTTGTCTCAAGTTCCTGCCGCAAACGCTTGCGCTTATCGTCGATAGCTAATAAACCGTCAATATCTACATCGATATGCTTTTTTAATGCACCCGCCTTTACAATATCGGAGTTTTCTCTGATGAAATGTATATCAAGCATGTACAGCCTAGTATACTGCACCTATGGAGATACGCGAGATCGTACGTGCAGAACGATCTAATCGACTACCCATAAACATATGAAAATATATTCCTGGAACATGCTCTATCGTAACCGTGCACTCGATCGCGCGTTTCGGTTTATCGAGGAGAGCAACTTCGATATTTTTTGTCTGCAGGAAGTACCGGGAGAATTCCTTGAACGGTTACGGAAACTCCCTTACTTCATAGCTTTTCGCGTTGATAAAGAACGCCTTGTCAGAAAGAGCACTTCGCCTCATTTTGTGGTCATACTCTCAAGGCACCCAATTATCGCGCAGGGCGAAATACCCTTCCCAGACTACTGGTCGATCATACCACTTCGTGCGCGCATATTTACTTTCCTCATGCGTCCTCTTTATTTTGCTCGAGCTCGTAATCGTGGTGGGCTCTATGTCGATGTATTGCCCGTCGGAGGAATACCGCTGCGCATCTTCAACCTACATCTTATGCTTGCGCAACCCGCGTGGCGGCTTGAGGAATTCGAACGCGCAATGCTGCAACATGACCCGACACAACCAACGATTGTTTGCGGTGATTTCAATATTCTTGAGGCACCACATATCACACCCCTTAACTGGATCTTCGGTGGACACGCAACTGACGTTCTCTTTTACACACGTGAACGTACGGTAATCGAGCGACACTTCACTGAACACTGATTAACAAATGCCTTGCGTGGAAAAACTACACACCCACTCTCACGAAGCCAGCTTTATCATATCCTTGTCTCCCAATTGTTTTCCATAAAAAATGCTGAGGTTCTTCCCGATCGAATGGGTTCCGACCATCATCCGCTGCGAGTAGAACTCTCCTGGAGATACGCGAATACGGGAGAAGACTATACTCATTGAACTTTTACGAATATCCGTAAAGCGAATCCTTCCACACCGGAACTGATCTGCATAAAGACATCATCATAGGTTGTACATGACATGCACTTGACCATATATAGGTAAACGCGCTATGAGTGAACACGTGAGCAAGCAATTACTTATCGTGGAGTCCCCAACCAAGGCACGCACCGTCCAGCGTTACCTTGGTAAGGGCTATACTGTCCTCGCCTCGGTTGGACATGTGCGCGACTTGCCAAAGAGCAATAAAGATGCCGTCGATATTGAGGACGGCTTTATTCCACACTATGTTGTTCCCGCTGAGAAGCGCGAGATTATCGAGAAGATAAAGCGTGCGGCGGAAAAGGCCGATATCGTATATCTCGCGACTGACCCCGACCGCGAAGGCGAAGCCATCGCATGGCATATTAAAGAAGTGGCGGGCCTTACGAAGCCCAAGCGGGTCGTTTTCCATGAAATCACCAAAACCGCCATTGAAGAGGCGCTTGCACACCCACGGTCAATTGATGAACATTTGCGTCGGGCACAGGAAGCACGACGTGTCCTTGATCGCATCGTCGGCTATGATCTTTCCGGCCTTATCTGGAAAAAAGTACGCTATGGGCTCTCGGCCGGACGTGTACAATCACCAGCACTGCGGATACTTGCGGAACGTGAACGCGAAATTAAATCCTTTATACCGGTTACATATTTTGTCTTGAGCGCGCTTTTCAAATCTAAGGTAGGTGACATCGCCACGACCTGCGTTGAAGAGCCTACGACGAGAGAAGCGGCAGAACGTATCGTACAGATTGGGAGAGGCACCGTGTGGAACGTTGCCAATATCACGGAAAAGTCTGAGGAACGTAATCCGCGCCCACCCTTCACCACTTCGACGTTACAACAGACGGCCTCAACGCGCCTTGGTTTTGCCCCCTCGCGCACGATGCGCGCCGCGCAAAAGCTCTATGAAGCTGGTCATATCACCTATATGCGTAC
>DAICZX010000079.1 GCA_027310925.1 Candidatus Parcubacteria bacterium | reverse complement strand
ATTAAGCGGAACGGCGGCGGCGGGGCCTTCACAATTCATTCCAACAGTATCACTCACGGCGAGCCAGACCAATGTTACTTCAGGACAAGCAGTCGCACTAAATTACCAAGCCACAAATGTAACCTCTTGCGTCGCCTCCGGTGGCGGATGGAGCGGAAATTATTTTCCCACGACGGGATCCACAAGTCTTGCCGGTGATAAAGGGTACTTCTATCCTACCCAAACGACAACGTACACGCTCGTCTGCAGCGGTCCAGGCGGATCGTCATCTTCCTCAGCAACGGTCACTGTTTCCGCTACCGCAACGCAATCGACGATTGCCGTCACATCCCCGAGCGCAGGAGCGATCGTCAATAATCGTAGTGGCTCACCCATCGCCAACATCCAATGGACGTCATCGAATGTTGGGAATTTCCCAATTGAGATAGACCTGATTAGTTTTTCTGGAGCCGCAAAAACCATCGCTACCAATCTTCCCAACACCGGAAGTTATTCCTGGGCAGCCGATCCGACACTGCTGAGTGGAACGTATCAAGTGTTGGTGTCGACCCAGTCTAAAGAAGGCGCAATTGGCGGAGCGGCGGGTCGAAGCGAGTACTTCACTCTCACCACGACTGCAACGCCGTCCACAGTGCCGACCCCAGGTCTGCAAGTCGTGAACATAACTAGTGGCCGAACCGCCAGTAGTGCGTTCGCGAACACCGATCTCATCAACTTCAATGTCACCATCACGAACACCGGCGCGGCGGTCACGACGCCGTTCACCGTCTCCGTCAAGGTCGCGCCGGACGCTCAGTATACAAATGGCTTTACCACAACACAGACGGTGTCGAGCATGCAGAGCGGAGTGACGAGCACGATAAATATGATTGGCTATTACCTAATTGCTAATACCAAGCAATTCTCTGGCACCGTTACGGCTACCGTTGATTCTACGAATAACAGTCTCCAGCGCGTACTGGTGAACGCGCCGACCGTGGCTGTCTCAACCGCTATACCGACCATCTCATACATCAGCCCAACATCAGCTGCCCCAGGTGCAGCCGTCACCATTTACGGCTCAAACTTCGCCAGCGGTTCTTACGTCTTGGTACCGGATATCATGTCCATCAACCCAACCTCATATACCAGCTCGTCCCTTACCTTCGTCATCCCATCCGGATTCACTCCAGGGACCCCGGTCATCAAGGTCGGTGAAAAGACGAGCAGTGTATCGAGTAACGGAGTCTTCCTCACCATCACGGCGCCATCGACAGGTCTTACGAGTGCGCAGGTCCAATCGATCCTTTCGCTCCTCGCCACGTTCAACGCAAACAGCACGACAGTAGCGAACATGACCACTGTCCTTAACGGCGGCACATTGACAACGACACCTCCGGCATCATCAGGACTCACAAGCTCGCAAATTCAATCGATCCTCTCGCTCCTCTCCTCATTCGGCGCGAGCAGCACGGTTATCACGAACGCAACCAGTGTTCTTGGAACAGTTTCGACACCGCCTCCGGTTGTTTCCGTCTGGACTCCATCAACGATTACCGCTGGTCAGGCGTTCACTTTAACGTGGAGCAGTACGAACGCGACGAGCTGTTCTCTGAGCGCAACTAACGGCTATAATGATAATGGCCCCTGGGGGAAACTCAGCCTCGCGACTTCTGGTTCCCTGATAATCAACCCCTATCCGTCGTCATCTTCCACTTATACGGCGCAATACAATGTCACGTGCTCCGGCCCAGGAGGCAGCTTGACCGTGACGGCTCAAGTCACGGTTTCCGCGCCCGTTTCTTGTACCTCTGCCCTTAACAAAGGCATTCTCAAGGTTTCGTATTCTTCTTCATCAGCAACCATCTCGTGGCCGTCATCAGCCGGATATGGCCTGCTGGAACGCGCGCCGGGCACGTCTAATGATTTGTTTGTAGTAACTGGTGTAGGCGGGAGTTATACGGATACCAATGTCCCGCCGTCTGGTGTTTGTGGAACGTTGTATGATCTATGGGAAAACTCCTCGACGCTTATGGATTCAGTTCGTGTCGGTGGCGGAATGGGATAGAAAGGACGGAATCCTGTTTTTGCCTCTGTGTGTCCTACTCTGCTCCGCATGTAGGGCGATGTTCGAACCCGTTTTGAATAGGGAGATAGATAAAGCTTCGGAGATTTAACGCATAGGAACCTCGATAAGGAGGAGGGAAGATGGGGAAGTTGCAAAAATTGAAATGGTGCCCGTTTCAGAGATTCCTATCGCATCGCGTCTTGACAGATGTTCCCCCTCAATCTCGACTCGTCCCTCTATGACAATAATGTACGCACCGGTTCCTTCATGCGACATTGCATAGGATAGAGACTTATTAGCATCGACGTCAGCTCGTGCAATGCGTGCGTTCTGGTGCACAGGAAGAGTTTACGGTATACCATCTCCAGAGACCAATATCTGCCAGGAATTTTTCCTTCCCACAGAATCAAAACGGGCCTGAGTGTATCGGGGCTTCGCGCCTTGGACGTTGGGCTCTATCCAGATTTGGAAAAGAGAAAGGGGTTCAGTTTTTGAGGCATTGTATTCAGAATGAACAACACCTGTTCCAGCAGACATGGCTTGTGCTTCTCCCGCATGTACTTCACCTATGTTTCCCAAACTGTCCTCGTGAGTGACTGTGCCCACAAGTGGAATAGTAATTATTTCGAAATCGTGGTGCGAATGCATTCCGAATTTACCTAAAGGAGCGATAACATCATCGTTAATTACGCGCAGGCGCCCAAATCCCATGCGCGATGGCTCATGCCAATTGGAAAAGCTGAAGCTGAATCTACTTTGGAGCCACCCAATGTTTGCTCCTCCCCGTTCTCGTTCTCTATGGATAATCTTCTTCATTCCAAGAACTATAACAAAAACGACATCTTGTTCCTCAGGATGGATGATGTTCGAACGTGGGGTGGATAAAAAGAAGCCTCGCCGGAGCGAGGTTTTAGAAAGGTAAAGAAGAATTATTGAACAGCGTTGGTGGAACGTGCCATATGAAGATGAACTCTCTCGAATATTTCTTTGGCGACCGCCGCGACTTCTGTGCCGTTTTCGCCCACCATTGCGTCGATGTGTTCGCTGAGATTTACCGACTTTGTCGGTACGCTTACCCAATGCGATGGTAAGAGCGAGTACGACTTCGCGCGCGCTCATCTTTTTCTTGGCCAAAGCAAGCAATTCGTTGTAGAAAGACTGCTCGCGCTCGATGACCTCGAGCGGTACGATTTGTGCAAAGCGTTTGCACATGACCGTCCTAGAGGGCAAGACAAGGGAGTGCGCAATCTCGATTGCTTCACTTACACAGGATCAATGCGCTTGTGAATGCCGTGTGGCAGTCTTGCGACATCAACATTCTCATCGACGTGGACACCGTAACTACCGCTTGTGAGCTTTGAGAGCCATCCGAGTATAAGCATTTTAGTATCAGTCTTGCCGGTCCCAGCTTTAAACATCTCCACAAGTTCTGCGGCCGCGAAATCAATCTCGGGCGTATCGAGTTGCGGGAATTGAACAATCAGATAAGGCTTGCATTCCTCTATAGCCATTGAGATCTGATGGGTGAATACGCGATCGCCTGTCATGAAGTCGAGAATGTCGATGAGGCCGTCCATACCTCGAACAGATACAAGTACGTCAGTTATAACACTCAGTACGTCGCTGATATGAAACTTTTTCGTCTCCATTACTTTCTCCTTAGATCCGTTAGAATGGTTTGTACGATGCGCCTTGCGCGCTCGGCCTGTTTTCTTTTGTATCACGACACGCACCTTCTGTCAAATCCTGCTCCGCATGTAGAGCGATGTTCGAACCCGATAGATTGGGCGCAGGTCGAGCGAGGTTTCGAATGCAGCGGACTTTTTGTATTGCCGATATTCGCTAAACTCGCGTCTGTGGAGATTGTTAATTGAAATACTTCTTAAACCAAGCATCAGAAAGTTTAAACACTTTCTCACGCATATCATCGGTATCATTGAAGTAGTGCGTCGCACCCTTCAGGATTGTTAGATCTTTCGGGTTATTCGCAACCTTGAAGTATTGTTGGGCGCCTTTTACGAGAAAACCTTTCTCGGAAGCTACAAGCTTAAGCGGTATGCGAAAGTTTTTGGTGAGCATATTCCATTTGAGCGTATCTGTCTCATCTGCCATTTCTTCACTGATGATAAAGTTCGTCCCCCAGTGCATCAAGTATCCTTTCACCTCTTTGAGATATTTTGCCGGTAGTACGCCTGCCTTTTTTTTAGTAAACGAGATTCCGTATGAAGGGTCCCAGAGTACTGCACCATCAAAATTCTGTTCTTTGGAGAGAAGAATGCTCGGGCCGCCATAGCTATGACCGGCGAGAAATATTTTCTTGAATTTTTTTGTGCGAAAGTATCTTACGATTGTGTCAATATCGGATGCGTGCGATTCGAGCGTCGATTCCATGAGCTGGCGAGCATCTTTTTCTGCACCGTAAAGATTAAAGCGGAACGTAGCATAGTCGTGTTTAGCAAACCA
>DAICZX010000078.1 GCA_027310925.1 Candidatus Parcubacteria bacterium | reverse complement strand
GCATAATAGCATATCATTTCACTGAAATAAGCAGGCCTTGTCCCTGATTGGGACAAGGCCTGCTTTAGGTTTGACCTGGCACCTGCGTTGTCAAGTAATCGTTTACTTCAGTGGTTATTATACTTACGTTTACGCTCTATTGTTGGGAGGTCGTGGGTCCGTCCACGTCCCCCAAGAATAAGGGTACTCGCCCATTTAAGGAGGACAGGCAATGTTATGCTCTAAATTGATTCGATATGGAAGAAAATGACCACCTGAAGAAGTTTCTTAAAGAGCCCATAGCTTTCCTTGAGAAAGGAATCGAGAAAACATCAAAAGTCGAGCATGTCGTTATAAGCAAACATCCTTTCAGGCTCGCGGAAGAATATTGGGACACACTCGGTCCCGGTCTTACAACAGGGGCGGCAGACGACGATCCATCGGGAATAGCAACGTATTCACAAACAGGTGCCCGGTATGGCTTTCAGTTGTTATGGCTTGCCGCATTCACTTTTCCTCTTATGGCTATCGTTCAAGAAATGTGCGCTAGAATTGGAATTGTAACTGGCCGTGGGCTTGCAGCGAACATAAGGCATCACTACTCACGGACCGTACTATATACAGTAACTACTCTTTTGTTCGTAGCTAATACCTTCAATATTGGTGCCGATCTCGGCGCCATGGCGCAAGGGATACAGCTTCTGGACCCGAACATAGCCTTTATGTTCCTCGTTGTTATATTTGCTTGCACGATTCTCCTCTTACAGATATTCACCACCTATGCTCATTATGCAAAGTATCTCAAATATTTATCGCTTGTTCTACTGGCATACGTTTTCTCGGCTCTCCTTAGCAATCTAAACTGGCACGAAGTCGCTTTGCGCGCCTTCATACCTTCCATGAGTTTCAATAAAGATCAAATTTATCTAATCTGTGCCATTTTGGGTACGACGGTATCACCATATCTTTTTTTCTGGCAGACCTCGCAAGAAGTCGAGGAACAAAATTTGCACAGCGTGCATACTTTGGATCAGCATAGCGAGGGTGAACAGCAGGGTCTGCATGAGCACACTGCGAGAAAAGATATCCGCAAACTTCGTATTGACGTGTGGTCAGGCATGTTCTTTTCGAATCTCGTTATGTTTTTCATAATCGCTGCCTGTGCAGGTTCGCTTTATGCAAATGGAATCACTAATATTACTACAGCCGCTCAAGCAGCAGTGGCGCTTCGGCCACTTGCTGGCAGCACAGCCTATTTCTTTTTTTCTATAGGTATCGTTGGGACAGGCTTGCTCGCGATTCCTGTTATGGCAGGTTCGACGGCGTACGGTTTTTCTGAGAGTTTTGGATGGAAATATGGTCTATATCGTAAGCTCAAGGAGGCCTATGCGTTCTATGGTGTGATTTTCGTTTCAATGTTGCTGGGGCTCCTGATGAATTTCATTGGCATTGACCCCATTAAGGCACTCATCTATTCTGCCGTCTGCAATGGTCTCGTAGCTCCCGTTATATTGGTTTTGATTGTTCTTATAAGTGGCAACAAAGAAATTATGCAGGAACAAAAAAATCACATCGTGATTACTTGGATTGGGTGGGTTACGGTTGCATTAATGATAATCGCTGGGGTAGCGACAATCGCAACATTTTTCTAAGTCGCATAAAAAGTCGAACCAAAAATAAAAATTTGCATCTGGCGAACTTACTTGCGCTTGGCATAAATGCGTAGAAGTCAGTTTCAACAAGGTAAACGACCACCTGCGTTGTCAGGTGGTCGTTTATCTCAGCTGGTTTTGTACTGCGCTTACGCCCTATTGCGAGAGTGTTGTGAAAGAATCTTCACTTGTAGTCGCTGTGTTGTTTGCGGCATCCATGGAAGTGACACGGAAGTGGTAGAGTGTCGACGCGGTCAGTCCAGAGAGTCCAAGATCGTGACTTGTCGACAGCACTGTACCATTCGTGACAGTACTGCCATACGACGTTGTTGTTCCGTAATCAACCTGGCTCGTTGCTGGTTCGTCTGTTGTCCAGTTGATACTTGCATCAGAGGTCGTAACGTCATTTATGGAGACTCCAGAAATGACTGGCGAGGTCGTGTTCGTAGTTGGTTGGGTAGTCGTGGCGCCGTTGATCTGACTTTCAACTCCAGGCGGAAGTGTTTGACAGGTTGGTATCACCGGTCGTTCACCATCATGTTTACGTAACCATCCTGGAGCGATAAGGTGTCCTGGAGGAACGATGGCGCAGAAGGCATGGCCTTCACCGGTGCTGACAGTCGAGGAAGCATTTCCATCACCGTTTTCGACCGCTATCGGATTCATTTCCATATTTTTACCTAGGAATTGCAGAGTTTCTGGACCGATAAAACCTACTTGATCAAGCCCGTGTTTTTTCTGGTAACGTTCCAGCGCATCTCTGGTCAATTTTCCGAAGAAACCAGAAATAATCCCCTGTGGATAAATACCTGGATCAGTCGCAAGTATCGTCTGGAGGAGTTTAACATTGTTTCCACTGTCACCCATATGCAAGAACCCGATTGCGCTCGGTGTGAGTACTGTTGCAGTCGTTGTGGCAGTTGCTTGGATGTTTACGGCATCTATCACCCCATTCAGTGTTTGTTGGACATTCGCAATTGTGGTGGTACTCACGCCGAATGCCTGAAGAAGCGAAACGACCGCCTGGATTTGGTTTGTCGTCAATGTTGCCGCGCTCACAGGTACTGCGACGCCCCAGAGTGCTAATC
>DAICZX010000074.1 GCA_027310925.1 Candidatus Parcubacteria bacterium | reverse complement strand
CGCATGTGATGTTGGCGTGAAGTGGTAATAAAATAAAATATATAAACCCGAACGCACGAAGACTTATCCTCGCGTATGCGTTTTTGCAGTTCCCTTATGAATTTCTGTATCCACGCCCTCCGCTACTCACTCGTATCTGATATCCCTACTGTATCAGTCCGTCATTTCTTATGCAAGTGGTGGGTTGGGGGATAAATCCATCTGTTGTCAAACGTATGATTATGCGACGAGACGAAAAGGAAAATGCGCCGACAAAAGTCGAGCGATGACTGAAAAACATAGACATTCCAGACGTCTTGCGCGTGTAAACGCGGTCACAGAGCATCATGATGAGACCCTCTGCTCGTGTGCTTCATGACGAACAGTTTTATGTAATGCATCGAACATACGGCACGCACGACAAAGAGTCGTAATAGTGAGTCATATCATCCACTTCACCTCGTTCGCTCAACGAGTGACATCGACACCGAAACTCGCGAGCAACGAGTATTTTATTGTCCAATCGAATACGACGAATTGTCCGCTATTATCGACGAGCTTTCCGTTTAAGAACAGGGCGTCATTCTCGAACGCGTTGTATGAGGATATAAGTTTCAGCTGTGAATTTGAAGAGAGGCTGGTCCTAACTGCTCCCGGACTCATTTTTCCATAGCCCCACTACCCGCTGTATCGTCGATGCATCGACGGGAGTTGCAGAAACAACACTGGTTGCGGACGTATCAATCACCGTGGCGGTATAGCCGGTAGCGTTTGAACACCGTATTGCGCCGCATTGAGTCAGCTTATAGAGCTTTGTTCCATCTAGATAGAATTCACTGTGCATGGTCGAATGCCCATTTAGCTGACCGTTGAGCAAACTCCCGCCAAAAGGCTCACTTTCCATAGAAACGTGGTTTAAAGAAAGAAATAAGAGCCTAAACTAAGCGCCATCCCTCAGTAATTCGGCGACAGTCCTATAACGGCGATACGTTGCAACCCATTAGTGTACGCCGTCGATTGTTTTGATATCCATTTTTCTTCGTTAATCGAGAACTGCACTTTGGACACTTTTGCCGCCTTTTTAAGGCGCATATCAAATATTTAGGGTTTTAGCTTGTACCTAAGCCACCATATCTCATTTTTAGCCTCTTAAAAGTTTCTTTAACCGCTGATCAACGAAAAGTCGGGGGGAGTCCTCGGCTATAGTTCCTCGCTTGCAGAGGCAATGCGATTGAGTATTATTAAGAAATCGAGTGTCTTAATTCTTGGGTGAATTTAGCTAAATCTTACCATAGATCCTTCACTTCAAGCACCGCCACTTATCAATATTCGCGTGATGACCAGTCTGGAGGACCTTAGGAACACGGTATTCTTTGCCCTTATACAAAATAGTCTTTGGACGAGTGTAGACCGCGCTCGAGGCGATGCGGCGTTCCTCGACCGATGTGTCCTTACCGAGGACGCCAGGCAGACGACGCGTAACGGCGTCAACGATGGCGAGAGAGGGCACTTCTCCACCCGTATAGACAGCTTCACCGATGGCGAATTCTTTCATAGGCGCAAGCGTCTTGAGAATTTTCTTCGCCCGTTCGTCGATACCCTCGTACCGACCGCAGACGAGAACAATATCGTCATACTTCGCGAGCGTATCGGCATCTTTGTTTGTAAACTGCCTGCCGCTTGGCGAGAACCAGATAATTACTTTCTTTCCTCTTTTGTTCCTCAAAGTCTTTTCTACCGACTTCACGATCGGTAGCGCAACCATCACCATCCCCGGCCCGCCGCCGTAAGGGCGTTCGTCCGTCTTACCCCATTTGTTTTCTACGAAATAACGTGGGTTTTGATACGTTATTGAAATCTTTTTCTCTTTCCGCGCGCGCCCAATAATCGACACCGAAAGATACGCATCGCAGGCGTCTTGGAAAATGGTAACGAGATGAAATCTCACACCTATAACCCCTCGACTACCTGATCAAGTGTCTTGACCTCCGGTTCGCGCTTGCCGCCGACGGGTTCATTTATCTTGAGATTCACCCGCGCGTTGCCCTTCATCCCGATAACACGCAAAAGAATGCGGAGAGCCTCAGCGGTCTTACCGCTTTTACCGATAATCTTTCCCATGTCATCGGGATGAACGGTGAGCGTGAGTAGGACGCCCATTTGGTCGATCGTGCGCGTCGTTTCGACCAACTCAGGATGATCGACGAGTGCCTTCGCTACATATTCGAGAAATGTTTGATCTGGTTCCATAGATACTGAACTATAATAGTATAGCATTAACATTCCCGACGCGGGCGGAGTTATGCGATCAGAGTGGCTTTGGCTGAAGTTGGCGCTTCAACAACTTCCTTATTTTGCGGCGTCTTCCTCGGGAGTGCGTTCACTTTCTTCCCCACTATAACACCCTTCATAATGAGAAGATTCCAAATGGAATCGGTCGGTTGAGCGCCCTTGGCGATCCATGCCTTCACGCGTGCCTCATCGAGGGTAAGTGCTTTGCTTCTCGGATTGTAGGTGCCGAGCAGTTCGACGATGTTGCCTGCTTTTGCTGCGCGCTCTTTTTCCAACAACACAATGCGAAACGCCGGATCATTGGTCCGACCGATGCGTTGGAATCGAATCATCAACATGCAGGAGACTATAGCAGAAGCTCATTAATATTGCTAGAGTAAGAGAAATGTCGGCAGGTACGCTCTACGAAGGCCCGATAACAATGACCCGAAAGGGTTTCGGCTTTTTCTCCGTCGGAGACGATAAGGAAGATCTACTCATCCCGCCGGAATTGACCGATCACGCGCTCTCGGGCGACACGGTGAAGGTCGCGGCGGCAGGTAGCTATCGCGACCCTTCGGGCAGGATGCCGCCACGGAAAGCGGGAAAGGTCATCGAGATTATTTCGCGCGCGCGCGAAACCTTCGTCGGCTCGCTCATCGAGGATAACGGTAAGACGCTCCTCGCACCTGATTACAAGAAGATGTATGTGCCGATAGAGGTACGCGACACAAAATACGCGCAGCTCGGCTTCAAAGTGCTAGTCCGGATGAAAGGCTGGGAGGAAGGTGCCGCAATCCCGTGGGGTGTCGTCGAAGAAATTATCGGCAAGGCCGGCGTGCACGAGACCGAGATGCGCGCGCTCGCCTTGGGCCAAGGATTCTCGAGCGACTTCCCTCCCGGCGTCAAAGCCGAAGCGAAGAGGCTCGAAGAAAATGGCCGCGCGCTGCTCGCGGCGGAAACGAAGAACCCGAAGCGGCGCGACTTTAGAAACGTCGCGACCTGTACCATAGACCCCTTCGATGCGAAAGATTTCGACGATGCGCTCTCGGTACGCACACTTGAAAACGGAAATATCGAAGTCGGCGTCCACATCGCCGACGTCTCTTTCTTCGTGAAATCTGGCAGCGAGCTCGACAAGGAGGCGATTGCGCGCGCGACAAGTGTCTACCTCGTCGACCGCACCATCCCGATGCTCCCTGAGGTTCTCTCGAACGATCTCTGTTCGCTCAAGCCAGATGAAGATCGTCTCGCGACCTCCGCCGTATTCACGCTCGACCGCGAGGCGAACGTGAAAGGCACCTGGTTCGGCGAGACCATCATCCACTCCGACAAGCGCTTCACCTATGAAAATGCTCAGGAGGTGCTTGATGCGGGCGCCGGCACATTACATAAGGAGCTTGCCCTCTTGCTTGAGCTCTCGAGAAAAATCCGCGCACGTCGTCAAGCAAATGGCGCTATTGAATTTGATACTGCCGAAGTAAAGGTTGAGCTTGATGAGATAGGCAAACCCATCGCAGTCCATCTGAAAGAACGTAAAGCGACCAATCTCCTTATCGAGGACTTCATGCTTCTTGCGAATGAAGCCGTAGCGAAGCATCTCTCAGAGCTAACCACGAACGGTGGTCCACATTTTTATTCGCTCTATCGCATTCACGATGCACCAGACGCCGACCGCATCGAAAACCTCGCGAGTCTCCTACGCGTCATGGGTTATCATCTAAAGACTTCTGGCAACGGCACGGTTACCGGTACGGAATTAAATAGGCTTCTCGAGGCCGTGAAGGGTAAGCCCGAGGAATATCTCGTGAAGACCGCGACCTTGCGCTCAATGAGCAAGGCTGTCTACGCGACACGCAATATCGGCCACTTTGGCCTCGCCTTCGATTACTATACACATTTCACCTCGCCGATTCGCCGCTACCCCGACCTCATCATCCACCGGCTCGTGAAGGCACACGCGGGCGGCAATCCGATTACGCAAAAAGAAATGCAGGAGTTCGACAAGCTCGCGCTCCACGCCTCGGAACGCGAAGTCGCGGCAGCCGACGCCGAGCGCGATTCGGTCAAGATGAAGCAGGTGGAGTTCCTTTCCGAGCGTATTGGCGAGGAATTCAATG
>DAICZX010000031.1 GCA_027310925.1 Candidatus Parcubacteria bacterium | reverse complement strand
CAATTTTGCTTAGTGATATATAAAAGATGTTTGTGAGAGTCTCGGAGACCGTACTTAAAGACGTCAGAGGAGTCTATATAGCTCTTCACAAATTTTTTCTCTCGGTCGTCTAACTGAAGAGCGACCAATTCCTCCTCGTTCACAACAAAAATCCCTGAGCCAAGCGGCTCCTTGACTAAATCTGTATGTTTTCTGGCAACCTTATCTGTACCCTCGACTACACCTTGAGAAACAAAATACTGTGAACCCAATTTCACTGAGCCCGAAAGACCGCCGTCAGTATTATCGAATAAGATCTTGCCGGACTGAAAAACTTCGGAATTCTTAAAAGTATGGATGCGCACGCGATCCGTTTCGAACGAAGAATTCAAATCTTCGAGCGAATCTATTAGATTTTTGTAGGTTAAGAACTGACTATCATCATTTACTTTTTCATATACCGCAACCATATGGTGACCTGCAACCGCTTCGAATACCTTCAATTCTCCAATATTTATAACTTGCCGGAAGATAAGCTCCTTTTTGATATGCTCGATTAACTTGGAAGACCCCTCACCTTGTATCCAATAACTAGGAGTAATAAACGCAATTGCACCTTTTGCAAAAACCAAATCGATGCATCTGTGTAGGAAGTAATACCAGAAATCCATTTTCCCTTTTTTATACTTCTTGCCCAGAGGAGATGCGTGGACTGTCTCGAACTTATCTTTGTTACCACGCTCCTTGATGTAAGGTGGATTGCCTATAACTATATCAAAGCTTTCGATTCCAAACATCCATTCCGGGTCAAACCATCCAGTAACTTTGTGACTGAAAGGATTCCATGTTGAGAGTGTTCTCGTTATCTCATCGCTTCCTCTTGTTTCAATCATCCGATCAAGCATCTGATTTTGTAGCTCTTTGAACTCAAGCTGTAGTCGCTGCCTTTCAGAATTTGTTGAGCTGAAGAACTGAGTCCTTAATTCTCTCAACTGCTCAATGCGCTCTCTATCCTTAAACAGGGTCTGTTCTTTGGTTCCGGGGAGTTCAATAAGCGTATTGGCAGTCACGAACTTAAAGTCGAGATTTGGTAGTGGTTCAATGCCTCTATTTTCCAGTTCATCATGGATGCTTTCCTCAACAATGAGTGTCAGGAAACATCGAAGTCGAGATATCTCGGTAGCTATGGGCTGAATATCTACCCCGAATATGTTCTCTCTGATGACACCGAGCTTCCTGATGTAATTAAAGTTTTTATTTGCGAACTCGCGTTCAATCACTCGTTTTATTTCTGGAGCAGTGTTTATGATTTGTTTCTCAAACCATTTGTGTCCGTCAGGATCAACTTGTTGCAAGATAAATACGATCTTCTGCAATGCACCAATTGGAAAGGCTCCAGAACCGCAGGCAGGGTCTAAAATCTTGATTGCACTTAGTGAGTCAATGATTTTCCCAAACTCATCATCCGCAAGTGGATTGGAGAGATTGTCTTCAAGATCGTAACTGATGACGGCGCGCAATTTGTGGTCATCGATAGATGTCTTATTTTTTAGGTAAACAAACAAACTCTCATCAACCATATAGTCGACAACGACGCGAGGCGTATAATAACTGCCCGTGCTTTTCCGAGCAGATTCTCCAGTCTCTGGGTTTATTTCCGCAAGTAGATTTTCAAATATTCTACCTAGCATTTCCGGATCGATAGAAAGTTCCTCATCAAAACTCACATTCTCGTCAATCGTGAAGTTATAGGTTTCTAGGAATGCGAAGAGTTCTTTAATCCATTCATCTGGAATTATTACTGTGTTGTGGAATATCGTCTGTTTACTCTCATTATAACTAAAATAATCGTCATAGTCTGGTGAAAACAAACCTCCATTTAAATATGGTATTGATGAGAAGTGTCCAGTCGCGAAAGTATCCCTACGGCTTTTTATTTGCTTATTCAGTACCTCAAAAAAAATCGGTTCGAGGACTGAGTGGTAATAATCTGAATACTTCTCTATTCCCTGTAACGATAATAGTTCTTTAGGCATTAGAGATGTGCCAGCAATACTCTTTTTTTCTCGAAGAAACCAACAAAAAATAACTCGGCCTATTAGACGAACAGCAAATTCTGAATTTATTTGGTCTTTTTCTGGAACGGAAGGTAACTGCAATAGAGGTCTCTACTCTCTTTTGTTTCTATTGCTCCCCAATGCACCACCAACCAACTTGATGAAGAGGTGGGATATTTCGCGGTAGAAATCCTTGTTTACTACCTCGAGAGAGAAGCGCTCTTTTAAGTCGTTAAGGTCTATTATGTTGCCTTTTGTTATCAGATATTTTGTCGGTGTATTTACTTTGGCCTTTGGACCTAGGACGTAGGAGAATCGGCGTGGATTTGAAACCGTTTCCTTGATTCCTTTCTTATCTCGTGTGACCTGTGTTGTAATAAGTGAAAGTCTCCAATCGTCTGAAACGTCGGAATAGTATGCGATCAAAGCATGAGCTCTCGGATGATTCTTGAGTAACGCGTAGGACTGCTTTGACACCTCCATCCGGGCATGAATGGAGGATTCTGGTGTAGTGGCAAAGATAACTAAATCGAGTGAGGGAGATTCGCCAATCTGTTTTATTGCAGAAAAACCTCGTCTCATCTCAATGCGGGAATCGGTTAGCTGGAAATCCGGAAAACTCGAGCTTACATATTCTATAAAGTCCTTTTCGGAAAACTTGTTTTGAAGCAGATTACTCATGCGCGGTGTTCTTGAGTAAAGAGCAGAACACTAGAGGCTTTTTGCTCTTTACCTTGTCGCTCTAAACTGACAGAAACTTGGCGCTCCGGGGCTATTTCCATTATTTTCTTCACTAACTCATCTGCAGAGAGATCTACATCCTTTGATTCCTTGATGATGGTTTTGAGCTGGCCGTCCGAAAGGTCATCGAGCTCGCTTACTACTTGAATCAGGTCGTCGCAGTAGTTGCTGTGCTGGGTGCTGTCCTTAACGCTTCTAAGTATCCGCACCACTTCTGTTCTATTGCCAGACATTTGGGCAACGGGCGGTCTCTCAAACAGTCGTGTCTTAATTAATTCAAAAACCTGATCGAATTGATTGTCGGCCGGCTCACCCTTCTCGTCTACTGCCGCAACGAAAAGACGTAGTGCATCCTCTGTGTTTACCAATCGAGCATCTCCGTTTTCTTCTACGGCACAAATGATATTTTCTCCTTTCATACCGACACCGACTGTACATTTCTGCTCCTTACCAACCCGAATAAGTCTTGAACGCATAGGTAGTCGTCCGGCTTCGGCCATAAGATCCTCATTGCGCTTAGCAGTATCGTAGGCGTCCCTATGGGGAGCATCCCAACTCATTTCTTCAGAAGTTGCACGTGCGAACTCATCTTTGAAGAATGAGACGGGGTCTTCATCAGGAGTGAGCGTCCGAGAGTCGCTACCAACGACCGCGTTAAATATCTTCATCTTCAAGGTTGATATACCGCGGACGTTTACTTCCGCTTCGCCCAGGTCTGTTGGGAAGTAGTTGTCGATGTACAGCTTATCGAACATCTTCTTGCTGATGCGGTTTATGCGACCGACACGCTGTACCACCCGCGTCGGGTTATATGGGATGTCATAATTAATAATTCTTCCAGCGCGATGTAAGCTGATCCCTTCGCTCAAAGCGTCTGTGGCGACAAGGACATTGAAGTCGTCCTTCTGTTTCTCTGCTGGAAGCCCAGCATCAAAATTTTCTCTAACCTTGACTCTATCAGTTTTTGAATTTTCCGATGTGTAAACGAACGTAGGAATACCGGCAGACAAAAGAGCGTCACCTACATAATTGACCGTGTCAGCGTACATACTGAAGACAATGATTTTTCTGCTCGGGTCTTGCTGAAGGTGACCTTTTATATCTTGGAGAAGACGTTCCAGTTTTGGATCCGGCATTTTCGCATAGGTCGAATCGGTACCGAACCATTGCTCATAAAGATTTTTCAAGACATCTCTGTCGTGGGTAACATCATTTACGAAGTTATCCTCCAAATCATTGAGATCAACGTATGCGATTTTTCGTGCAGGGGTAGTAACTGTATCTTCAATGGAAGTTTCAGACTCGAGTGAGTCCGAAGTATCTTCGTCTGGTGTCTCGTCTGGCGAAGGTATGAAAGCTTTCTTAGAAATCGGTACCTTCTGTTTCTTCTCAGTCCACTCCAGTACTTTCTCGTGAGAAGCTATGACATTCCCAAGAGTACTCTTAAACGCTGCGCGCGAGCTTTCGAACCGCATGACCAATAGCTTACGCATGAACGATGCGACGTTCTTTTGCGCAGTACGGATATCTTCTAGTTCCGGATATTTCGCTATAAAATCAGCAACATCTTTGGCATAGGTTGTCGGCATGTACCGTGCTCCCGTAAGACCTTCTTTGACTTTCGAATCAGGCTCGATTTTTGCAATTGTATCGATGTATATTCCTGACAAACCGCCAAGTTCATATTCGCGGAGCACTGGATCAGTTATTGTTGCAAACTCAACACCCTGTGTCTGGAGATCTTCTCGATAACGTTTGATAGTCGTGAGATCAATGCGTGATCGACGGATAATGAGGGGTTCGATCAATCTGCGCAGTTCTGATGCAACCATGTCTCGTTCTGCAGCTAGTTTTGTTTGCTCAACAGAATCTTTGACTCCCTCGGAAAGCTTTCGTCTCAGGCTCTTATATTGTCTCTCGAGTTCCATAAACTTGACCGAGAGGTTGTCGACGGTGCGAAGCGTCGCTGCGCCGGGTGTCTGGAACAATTTTATGAGAGCAAAAATATCTTTCGGATCGTTGTTGAATGGTGTTGCAGACAGAACCATCACTTTGTTGTTGGCGTGGCTTCGTGCAAGCTGATGAAGCATTTGATAGTCATACGTTTCTTCGTTTCTATATCGGTGAGCCTCGTCGAGTATGAGAAGAATGGGATCTCGTGAATTTTGATAGCGTTCATAAGCATCCTCAATTTTCCCGGTGCTGTACACGCGACAACCAGAGAGCCGGAATTCTTCTGCGTAGTCTTCCCACATAGACACAAGATGGGGTGGCGCAATAATGACAGGTTTGAGTTCATGGAGATTGGCAGCAACTGCACTTGCAATGACACTTTTACCAAGACCGACGACGTCAGCAACAATAGCGCCATCAAAGTTTTTCAGACGCACAAGCGCCATTTTTATGGCGTCCAACTGATATGAGTAGTCACTATATTGCCCCCTAGAAACCGTGTGGGGAGTAATGATGTCACTCGCGTCCTCACTCCAAAAAATCTCATGCAGAAGGCGGACGTACATTACGTATGGGCGCGGCACAACATTCATCCAGAGTTCGTTCTTAATCTTGTTCAAAAACATGTCTGATTTCCCTTTTTCTTGAACGGCAACATTTCGAGCATCATTCCAACGCCCCTCAAAGTTCTTTGAGTACTCTTGATATTTTGCTTCGCTATCTAGAACTTCATTCACTTCCTGTTGACCGATGAGGCCGTTGTAAGTGAAATTGCTCGATCCCATATACACGACGCCATAGGGTTTACGATGAACAATGTAGTATTTTCCGTGGGCGTGCTCATCGGTCATTTTTATTTCCAATGATCCATTCTCCAATTTTTCTTCAAGTATGCGATATGCCTGCTGGGATTCCGGCGCGTCAAAAATTGCCGTTTGATTTGCAAGTTTTTTGATTCCTTCAGCCAATGCCTCGACTCGTTTTGTTTTTGATGATGGGATGCTCCTCGGTTGGAACGGATCGAGATTCACGGAAGATTTTTTGGTCGATTCAATTATCAGATCCGGTATTGCGTCCGGATCAATATACGAGCCGACGAGAATCCGGACATGGAGCTTCTCTAGTTTCTTAGCGAGTAGCTCAAAGCCGCAGAGATAAAAATATCCTACTTCGATATCGATACCGGTTGTTTCGGTGTTGATCGCGTCAGATATAGCCTGATATAGGTTATTGTCTGGGGCATTATTGATTAATCGTTCTGGGCTCATTTTATTTAAAAATCCTTACAGATACTGTATTTTAGCAAATTTCCGAGGATTTTGAAGGAGAAACTTACCAACTCCTAGGGCTCTCGGGACGCTCTGGACTCCTGGGGAGGTCTGCGTCATCCCTTGTACTGTATGAACACAATACAAGCGCCGGTGGGGTTTCCGGCCAAGCAGATACAAGCCCCAATCAAGGTCAAATACTGCCTATACGCCCGCAAAAGCACGGAGAGCGAGGAACGTCAGGTTTTGAGCATAGATAGCAAAATCAAGGAGATGCTCCAATTAGCGGAGCGAGAAGGGCTCGAGGTAGTCGCCATGAAGCGTGAATCGCATTCGGCCAAAGAGACTGGTCAGCGGCCGGTCTTCAATGAGATTGTGGAGGAACTCAGAGCCGGTAAATACAACGGCATCCTCACCTGGGCACCAGATCGCATCAGCAGAAACGCCGGAGACTTAGGCCGCGTCGTCGACCTCATGGATGCCGGGATGCTCCAGGACATACGCACGTTCAGTCAGGGCTTTAGGAATAACCCGAATGAGAAATTCCTCCTCACCATTCTCGGAGGCCAAGCGAAGCTAGAGAATGATAATCGCGGCATCAACGTGAAGCGCGGCCTAAGAACACGAGTGGAGATGGGACTATGGCCGGGAGTCGCGCCAGTCGGATATCGAAATCAGAAACTGATGGATAAAAAGTGCCAGGTGATTATCGATCAAGAACGTGCGCCCATAATAAAGAAGATGTTCGAGAAGATGGCGTACGAGAAATGGTCGGGGCGCAAGATCCACCATTGGATGAAGTTCGATCTGAACTTCAAGTCGGTCGGCAACCATAACATGGCGCTCAGCAACGTCTTCCGCACCCTCGAAAACCCCTTCTACTATGGTGTCTACGAGTACCCGAAGAAGAGCGGTAACTGGTATCAGGGCAAGCACGAGCCGATCGTCTCCAAGGAACTATATGATGCCGTGCAGGTGCAGATGAAGCGCGACAACATCGTGCGCCAAGGTCATGAGTTCGCTTTTACGAAACTCATGGTCTGCGGCAAGTGCGGCTCGGGCATTAGTGCCGAAGAGAAATACAAACCGCGCAAAGACGGCACCACAAAACGCTACATCTATTACGGCTGTGGTCGCTCAAAGAACCATACGTGCCACAGCAAGTACTTGCAGGAGGATAATCTCATCGAGCAACTGATCTCACTTCTCGACCAGATCGACTTCAACACGCTCGGTATAGAGCAGAAATTCGAAGATGAGTTGAAACGCTTCAACAAATTTCAACGAGGCGTACTCGGTATCGCGAACAAGGGTGAGACGCACGCCGACATTGATCTCAAGACCTATGCGAAATACACACTCAAGGAAGGTACGAATGAGGAACGACGAGAGCTGATGGGGTGCTTCAAGTCGAAGATCAAGATCACGGAAGGGGTGGTGACGATAGAAGCGTCAGCAGGAAACTGAAAAACGTCTATAATCGGTATAATGCGAGTGTCTCAGCTATACGACTTAAATCGAAGTCAGCCTACTCTAGACTTTGTCGACGTGAATGTTGAGGGCGACACTCGTCTTTTTATTAGTCCGACAGCGCTTGAATCTTTGTCCTCAGAGTGGGGCGACGAATGCGTCCATCTCGTTCAGAATTTTTTTCGACACGTTCTGGACCTCATCCGCACCGGAAGAAATCCAGAAGCGGAAGCTCTGCTACGCGTTTTGCGCGAGCCTAACGAAACGCACCTGGGGCTTTCGAAGGGAATATCTCGAGGACGTGCACTCGGGAACACTTCGGCACACAGCGTCTGGGATGCGCTTAGTCGTAGTCGTGCATCGATTACTGGATTGCTTGAGGATTTAGAGGACGCTGTTTTAATGATCGATGGAATCTCCATCGATATTGTGTCGGACATGACGACAAATATTATTCGAGAGCCACTGATACGCTATACGCAGCAAATGTGCCGCTGGCATCAGATTCCAATGGAAGAAGCGGTGAATTCTGGCCCGTTATGGAATCCAGTGAACCATACCTGGATCTCCCGATTAGAACCGTTGCCTACAGCTGAAGGCGGACGGCTTTTGCTGATTCCGAAGGCAATCGTGCGACAGCATCTAGATTACGATCCCGACGAGTATTATAGGAATTATATTCTCGAACACTTGCGGGAGGCTGAACTAAATACGAACTCAGGCCTAGTGCAACTCCTGAAAAATGGAAAGCGCCGAGTCACAAAAAAATCTTTAGAGGAGAAGTACGGAACTGGAAAGGGGGCGATAGTAACGCAAACTATCGCGCATCCCGATGTTCTTGTGCGTTATAAACGTGCAAAAAGACTCACTCCTCAGGCAGCACTACCGCACGAAGAGATTGCGTCTGTAGAAGACACTCTCGATCCAGACTGGGATCAATTGTTATCGGCAGTTACAAGCGTACAGCCGGGGAATGACCAAGCGCATGAGTATGAATCCGCTATTGAGGCACTGATGAATGCCTTATTTTATCCGTCCCTAGCTTATCCAAGCCCGCAACACGAAATCCACGACGGCAGGAAGCGAATAGATATTGCGTATACGAACATCGCCAAGTCCGGATTTTTCAGTTGGGTGGGTAGCAATTATCCAGCGGCGCATATATTTGTTGAATGCAAAAACTACACTCGAGATATTGCAAATCCAGAGCTTGATCAAATGGCTGGTAGATTCTCGCCCAGCAGGGGTAGAGTCGGATTGATTATCTGTCGAGGATTTGAGAACAAGCAGGCTTTTCTTGAAAGGTGTCGCGACACCGTCCATGATGATAGAGGATTCATTCTTCCCATCGATGATGCCGACCTCAGCATTCTGGTTCAATTAAGGAAGACGGACCCTTTATTTTCGCGTCTTCAACTGCTTGAAGATAGTTTCCGCTTTATTCTTACATAAAGAAAAAGAAAGGAGCGAACGAAAAGTGCCACGAACTGATGGGATGCTTCAAATCTAAGATAAAGATTACTGAAGGAGTCGTAACTATCGGTCAATAAAGTATTTTCTAGAAAGAATAATTCACAGGCTCCCAATCAAACGATGGTGTGGGAGTAGGTGAGGAATTTGGTAGAACAGCCATTGTCGGGATATAGCATTCCTGCCAACGATTTTGAAAACTTGTGATTATACGAAAAGCGTTCCTGATGACTGGACTTTTCTGATCCATGAAGCCAGTACCGAAGTTTAGGCCAAACTGGGCATGGAACATTACGACAGCTGCACCTACTGCTTGTACTGCATTGTTCAGAGTGGCAAATTTAAGATTTTCCTCTCGGTCATGTTTGGTTTTGTTGTATGCGTCATACCATTCCAAGGATTGGGTCGGGTAAGTCGCGTTCCAATTTTTAAATGGAGAAAAGGAAGGAAAACGAGGATACGATTGAAGCGTCAATTCGTAAGAATCAAGAAGCATTGGCGCGAGAAGTTTTACATAATCACGCGTTGTTAGCGAGGATCCGTTGAGAGGATATCCATTCTCTTTCAGAACGGCTGACCACGATGACTCTACTTCCATACACGCTAGTAGGAGAACTTCCCTGATTTTGTGACCATAGGATGCGAGGTTTTCTGGGGTCGGCTCAACAACTTCAAAAAGCTGCTCTAATTTGTTTAAAAGAATACGCAACGATACAAAAGATTCGGTGAGTTTTTCCTGGGGTATGGCCCTATAAAAATTTCCCATCGCGGCAAGCGGTCTATACATTCTCTTGTAGACAGTGCCAGGTATATACTCTGAATCGCTTGACTCGTTGTCACCAAAAGTATTGGCGACCCATTCCTTAAGAGTGAGGGGAGAAGCTCCAGGAAAATGTACGTAATGAACATCCCCACCCTCGGCGACACCCGAAGCGAAGAACGTGTCGTCATTGAAATAAGCAACTCCGCGTACGTGTGGAAATTGAAATTCCTGTCCAGATTGAGAATCCCGTATTGCTATGGGGTAGCGTTTATTTTGAAAAAATACGATTGCCATATATAGAGTCTCTATTTTACGCTCTTCCCATTGATCTAGGAAGTTCGAATTCCTCTGCTGTTGAACCGCAAAGGGATTCGAACCGTTCCAAACGACGGCTTAAAATAAGGCACTCGGGTCTGTCCGATACAAAAGTCTTCGGGCGGAGGTGGCAGGATACGAAAGCTCTCGGGTCGTACCTTCGCCTATGGCTTAGAATATAGGATTTTTATTTTTGCGAGCTGGTTCGAATCCTGGAGAGTTTTCAAAATCACGTAACTGCAAAAGATCGATACCCTACTAGGGTTTAGTGTCCTTGCTGAGTCGGGCTAGAACCAGGGCACCTGATTTATCCAACAGTACCTGTCTTTACTTCACCAGCTCGTTTGTAAGTGGCCATGATCACTCCGTTGGGAGTAACGGCGCTTTCCGTAAGTGTAAATGCGGCCGGAATTGTGCCTTCGGCGAACAACTTTTTCCCTTGGCCAAGCGTCAACGGATAGATTACGAGTCTGAGTTCATCCACCAGATTATTCTTTAATAGCAATTGAATGAGCTTGCCACTACCCCATACGTGAAGGTCAGACCCTGTGGAATTTTTGAGTCTCTTAATATCTTCTAGACTTTTAAGAAACGTGGTATTTTTCCAGTCTGACTTTTCCATAGTGTCGCTCATGACGTACTTCATGCCTTCATTGATGCCCGGCCAGACATCCGGGTGCTTTGGCCAGTAGCCGGCAAAGATCTCAAATGTCTTTCCACCTAAGAGATATTCTGCCGGTTGCATATTTTTCTCGAAGAACTCACTCCCGTTTGCATCCACATATGGTGCCGTCCAACCGCCGTACTTAAAACCATCCGACCGGTCTTCCTCGGGTCCGCCGGGCGCCTGCATCACGCCGTCGAGGGTAATCATTGTTATGACAATTATCTTTCTCATATGATGATTATATCAAATGCCCAAAATATTGATTACAACGGTATGTTTCCGCCGCGAAGTAGCTTATAAAGATAAAAG
>DAICZX010000066.1 GCA_027310925.1 Candidatus Parcubacteria bacterium | reverse complement strand
CCAGCTCTGAAAGAAAATATGAAGGAGGTATGCCAGATTGGCTTGGCCTGCAGGAGAACCGATAATCGCTTCAACTGATATGCCAAAATACGATAGGGCTAAAAAGAGAACAAATACCCAGAATATAAGCTTGAACATAATGATGTAAGAGTAAGTATATTATTATACAGCTTTTATCTCGGTGTGCCGAGATACTGATATTATTTATTCTCGAGCATACCAATAGCTTTTTTTATACGTGTGATTGCCTCTTCAGGACCAAGGATTGAGATGAGAGTGAATGGATCGGGAGAACGTTCTTTGCCCGAGAGGCTATAGCGTAAGGGCCAAAGCGTTGCTCCCCTTCCGCCTTTCTTTTTTGCTTCTGCAGCGTCAGCAAATGGCATAAGGACGTCTTTTATTGTTTCAGAGGAAACATTTTCGGAAAGAGATTTTATAGGACTGATAAGTCCTTCGAGGGCAGCCTTGGTTGTCCCAGGATGATCATTGGGCTCTTTAGCAAGAAGTAAGCTCATATCAAGAACTGGCTCAATAAAGAGACAGGAAAGTTCACCGGAGACCATCTCACGAGCCTCATTGAATGTGTGGGCGCGTTCTTTAAGGAGCGGGATAGATTTCTTGAGTCTCGCGACATCAATGGCGCTAGTGTACTGAGCGTTTACGTGCATAATAAAATCAGTATCAGGAAGTTTGCGCATCCAGTGTTGGTTTACCGAAAGAAGTTTTACTTCGTCAAAAATGGCGGCACCTTTATGCACGCGCGTGAGATCGAAGGAGTCGATAAGCGCATCTCGGTCAAGATATTCGCTCTCATCGCCCGGATTCCAGCCAAGGAAAGCGAGGTAATTCAGCATAGCCTCGGGCAACACTCCCAGATCGCGATACTCCGTAATTGCCTTGGCGCCTTTACGTTTCGAGAGTTTCGTACGATCACTGCCGAGGATGAGTGGTAAGTGCGCATAAACAGGTGAGATAAAGCCAAGTGCGCGCTGAATGAGTATTTGCCGTGGGGTATTTGAGATATGATCTTCACCACGAATTACGTGTGTAATATTTTCGTCCGCGTCATCAACTACGACGGCAAAATGGAAGACCGGCTCATCAATGGAGCGTGCTATAACGAAATCACCGAGGTCGCTCACATCCATCGTAATTTTGCCATGGATAACGTCTGTGAAGGAGACGATGCCTTTCGGGTTCCTGAAACGTATGACCTCTTCCCTATCACCCTTATTTTTCGGTGTCTCCTTAGAGACGTACGCGGCATCTGCAGCAATGAGTTTCATAAGGAGTTCACGATGTCGTGTCCGGCGTTCACTTTGGCGATATTGTGTATCCGTCTTAAGATCGAGCCATGCGAGCGCCTCGATAATATTCGCTTCGAATTCAGGTTTTGAACGTGCGATATCGGTGTCCTCTATGCGCAGGATGAATGAACCGCCAGAGTGTTTTGCGAAGAGATAAGCAAATACGGCTGTTCGATAGTTCCCTGCGTGTAATAGGCCGGTCGGTGACGGCGCGAAACGAGTAACAACATTGCTCATGGTTCATGTGAGAGCGCGATCCCGAGTATCTCACTAGCAAGTGTACGCGCGGCATTTATGTCTGCAAATCCGGAGGCTCCAAGCACCATACGCTTACCGAGTTCTGGGTCACTGATGATGCGTTGTATTTCCGAAACTAAAAGATGTGGCGTAAGATTCTCGTCCTCAATAACAATCGCGGCACCCGTCTCGGCATAGGTGTAAGCATTCGTGCGTTGGTCGTGACTTACTGACTCGGGAATAGGGATGATGATTGCTGGTCTTTTCCAGAGGCTAATTTCGGCAATTGAATTTGCTCCTGCACGCGAGACTATGAGATCCGCAACACCTGCTGCACGTTGTAATGACACCTCGGAAAGGTAATTAATTGGATGGTAACGGGAAGCGTGTGATTCCTTCGCGAGTTCGACCCGTGCGACCGCCTCAACATTCTTGATATTTGTCTGCCCTGTTTGATGAATTATATTAGCGAAAGAAACGAGGTTAGGAAGTGCTGACAACACGGCCTCATTTATCCTCGTTGCGCCCTGAGAGCCGCCAAGGATAAGGATTGTCGGTATTTGCGGTTCAAGGCCGAGATATTGACGTGCTCCCTCAGTTTCGACACGGGTGAGCGCTTTGCGGATCGGAATACCGGTGCGGGCTATTTTTGACCGCACCTTTTCAGGAAAGTATTTTTCTGCGCTCTCGAAAGAAATAGCGATCTTGACTGCGAATTTCGCGGCAAACAGGTTAGCACGTCCGGGCTTTGCGTCAGACTCGTGAATGATAACGGGGATACGCAATATGTGTGCGGCGAGCACAGTCGGTACGCTACCATAACCCCCTTTGCTCACTACCACGTCTGGATAAAGACGGAGAAGTGTTACGAGTGCCGAGAGTATTCCCGCAAGGGTAAGAAAAAAATCAGTAAAATTCTTAATTGAGGCGTAGCGGCGTATCTTTCCTGCCGGTATCGGGATGTAGATTATGCCATTTTCAAAAAGTGCTTTCTGATCGAATGGGTCCGGTGCGAGGTAATAAAGTTTCGGTGCGATGAGGCGTTTTTCGCGAACAAGATCGCTCATCGCTTCGGCGATGGCTATAATCGGATAGAAATGTCCCCCACTCCCTGCACTGGTAAACACAATTTTCATATACGCATAAGTATACAGTGTCTTCCTATGTTGTGCGGTTTGCCGCAATATTGAGGATAAAACCACACATGACAAGGACGGCAACGAGCGCGGTCCCTCCTTGGGAGACGAACGGTAGTGGAAGACCGGTCAGTGGGATGATACCAAGCATCGCGCCAATATTGATAAACGCTTGTAGCATGATAATTGAGGAAAACCCAAGTGCAATGAGTCCTCCGAAAAGATCGCGTGAATTCCCTGCAATCACGATGCCACGTGCCGAAAGCGCAACGAAAAGTACGAGGAGAATCGTAGCACCTAAGAAACCAGTTTCCTCAGCGAAAACAGCGAAGACGGAATCACCGTCAGGTTCAGGCAAATAGTTAAATTTTTCGGCGCCTTGACCGAATCCCTCACCAAGAAGACCTCCCGAACCAATAGCAATCAGGGACTGTTGTATTTGATAGCCACTGCTCAAGGAATTTGCTGATGGATCGATGAATGTTTTGATGCGCTGAAGCACATATGGCCGTACAAGAACAACAGCGCCAAGCACGCAAATGGCGAAGAGTGTAAGAATTCCAAAATCCCGTAAAGGAGCTCCTGCCGCAAAATACATTATTGCAGCTGTCGTGATGATAAGAATCGTTGTTGATGTATTCGGCTGCGCAAGCAGGAGGAATGTTGGCACGCCAAGGATAGCTATGAATGGCAATAATCCTTCCCGTACGTTTGTGAGTTGCCGTGCACGCGGCGCGAGCCACCAGGCGAGCGCTAGGACGAGGCCAATCTTTAGAAATTCTGCTGGCTGTACGGTTGTGAAGCGCAGATTTATCCAGCGCGTTGCGCCGCCCGCATGAAATCCTATTCCCGGCACGAAAACAAGTGCGGAAAAGAGTACTGTCAGAATATACAGAATTGGTGTACGACGTTTTACCCACGCAAGTGGAACGGCGCGTGCGAGGATAAATGTCAAAATTCCGAATCCAAGCCCGAAACCTGCCTGCAAAAGAATGGTACGTGAGACCGAGCTGTTTGCGCGTGCAAGAAGACCAAGAGCTGCCGAAGAGAAGATCGCGAAACCAGAAAGCAAGATGATGAGCACGAGTATAACGAACACGCGATCTCCAGAAACAAATCTCATACTTACTTCAGGAGCGCTATCGTCATACCGACGATAGCGCATATGATGGAAATGATCCAATACCTCATCGTAACTTTATATGCCGGCCAACCGATGGCTTCGAGATGGTGGTGAAGAGGCGCGATACGAAATACTTTTTTTCCGTAGAATTTTTTCGAGATTACTTGAATGATGTTCGACAGGACGGTAATGACAAGCGGAAACGCAATAATGGGTAACGCCGCAACACCGTAGCCGTTTCCAGGCGTATCCGTCATAAAGGCAATGACGGCGAGAGTCATGGTAAGACCCATGGTTCCGGTTTCAGTCATCCAAAAACGTGCGGGTGGTATATTGAACCAGAGAAATGCGAGTATCGCACCTGTGAGCGTACCGGAAAAAGCAGCAAGATCGATTTGGTGTTGAAAATACGCAATGCCCGCGTATGCCATGAAAGCGGTACTGAATACTCCGCCGGCGAGACCGTCAATCCCATCAATGACGCCTCCCGCATAAAGGCTAAGCGTGACGAGAACAAAGAGCGGGATTACCAATGCACCGAGCGGTAATATACCATCCCCTGGTATGCCAATTGCCGTAACGCCTAATTTTGCGTAGAACCACCAACCAATAAAGAGCGAGATCAACGTGACAAAAAGAAGCCGGGTTCGTAATCGAACACCCCCTTCGCCGGAAGGCTGGATATCGAACAGATCATTGAGAAATCCCATTAGTGCGCCTGAGAGTAAGGCGAAGAGCGGGATCCATGTTTGGCTACGACTTAAGAAATCGAGTTTTTCGATCAACGGAGTGTGAACAAACTGTGCAAGTGTCCAAAGTCCAACCGTGACAAAAGTAACGCTTACCCAAATGAGAATACCGCCCATACGTGGTGTTTTTGTTTCAGTACCTGCGTGGACAGTCATGCGGAGCTTTTCGAATTCGACAGCCGGTTTACCGTCGAGTGCGACTTTCCCTGCGACCTTTTTCCATACGCGATATTTGAACAAATAATGAACTAGCATCGGGGCAAAGAGAATTCCCACCACAAATGCTGCCGTTGCAGGAACGAAAACTTTTATGATATTTAAGGCAATCATAAGGACGCCATGCTTGCGAAGTGCGCGAGAGTTGCATCAACAAGCGCCATACCATCAGTGAATCGAGCCTTTAGTGAGGAACCGAGAACGACGATGGCGATTGGGTGTCCAATGCCAACATCGAAGACGAGTGCGAGATTCCCTCCCGCGAGATCGGTATAACCAGTTTTCGAAAGCAAAAGATGAGGTACGGCATTAACCTCAGGATCGGTGTTTGCTACTCTGAAAAAGACTCCGTTTGTTGACGTTGCTTGTGCGAAGTCATGGGTTGTTGCCGCTGCGACCATCGGCGCTTCGGCAACAAACGCACCAGCAAGACGAGCGAGATCAATCGCAGAACCATAGCCGCCTGAGACGGCCGTATTCATATCAAGACCATTGCCATCGACCGCATAAGTCTGCGTGAGATCAAGCGCGGTGGCAACCCCCGCGAGAGTTTCATGCAGCGTGCGGTTTTCCCGTGCTGCAGTTGCCTCTGCGATTGCTGCAGCGCCATCATTTAAGGAAGCTGTTAACGTGATTCGCGCAAGATTGGCTAGGGCAAATGTTTGTCCAGCATGGAAAGCGTGCGGTTCGCTCAGATGGGTAACATTGGCAGGGATTGTGATCGGTGTGTTTGGTGAAAATTCAGAGAATGCCGCATACATTGTAAGAAGCTTCGTGAGTGAGGCCAAGGGGAGTTGTGCGTATGCGTTTTTTGCGTACAGGACCTTTTTCGTCACTAGGTCATAGACGATGGCCGCTTTTGCCTCAACCGAGACTCGTGAAAATGCACTCGGCGTGACTGGGGTCGCAATCGTGATTGTGGCCGCGAAAGATTTTTTTGCTCCATGGCCTTGGATCAAGGGTACAAAAATAAAGAGTGCAAGAATTCCCGAAGCAAAGAGGAGCCCGGTACCGATCTCACGCATGATGCGGGTGTGCTGAGCGAGTTTCTGAAGTTCAACGGAATCCATATACTTTATATGGGAGAGCCCGTTTCTTCTTTTTTTGCAGCGATTCGCAATTCGGCGATGCGCGGGAGGTCTTCGACCCGCGTGATACCGAGATGTGCAAGCGCTTCTGTGGTTATGTTATAGCGTATACGGCGCTTGTCTTGTGCGTCTTCCCTCCCCTCAATAAGGCCACGCATAAGCAGCGTACGGAGAGAGGCGGAAGAGTTGACTCCGCGCACCCAATCGATCTCACTGCGTGTGGCGCCTTCTTGATATGCAATGACTGCAAGCGTTTCAATGCTTGCTTTACCAAGGTCACGAGCGAGTTCGTTTTCTCGGAGTTTCCCCACGAGGGTGGATGCCTCAGGCGTAGTCCGCAGCTCTACTTCCGTAGCGGTCTCAATAAGTGCAATTCCGCTTCCCTCAAGCATGCTGGAAAGCGCTTTAAGTGCTACGCCAAGTTCCATGTCCGTAACATCAAGCAACGCGGCAAGCTGTTTCCTCGAAAGTGGCTCGCCGGAGGTAAAAAGCAGTGCATGAATGGCGGATGGAGGGGTAAGCATAGTCTCTATCATAATCGTGCTCCCCCTCCTCGGCAATGTCTTCCGTAGGGTGTGTGTGAGTGCGCGTAACACGGACCGACTTATCCGTATCTGGGGACGGAGGAGGGGGCGGTATGGCTGATACGAATATCACCGTGGATGTCAAATTGTTCCGCCGCAACGGCCCCTTGTTTTACAAGTTCAAGAAGCGCAAGGAAAGAAACGATAATTTCCACTAGTTCTTTCGTCTTGCCAGCAAATTCTTTGAAGGAGAGCGAGAGCGAGCTCTGAACTCGTTTCGCAAGTTCGGTCATCATTTCCTCGATGGAGATGAGCGGCTTCACACGCGCCTCTGGCAATTCCTCGACCGTCTCGCGCGCAGCGAGCACCCGTGCAAACGCCTCGGCGAGCGCGTTTGTCGAGAGATCGCAGGAGGGTGCGAAGACAATCTCGGGAGGTCTCCAGCCCGCTCGCGCCATGACTGTTTTCCCATATATGCGTGAGAGCTCGCGTGTCGCTTCACGCACCTTCTCATATGCCATGAGCCGACGTTTCAAATCTTCGACATCTGCGTTCTCCTCTTCAGTGAGGGCAAGATCAGGGATGAGCGATTTTGATTTGATGAGGATCAGTGTTGCGGCAATCTGAATGAAGTTCGCGGTCTCTTCGATCGGGAATGTCGCTTGCCCACGTATATGCTGAATAAAATCTTCAGTGATGCTCGCAAGCGCAAGATCATTTACCAGAAGTTTTCGCGACTCAATGAGGTTAAGCAGCATCTCAAACGGACCTTCGTAAGATCCAGTTTTGACTGAAAATACGGTTTTCGGGGCTACGGTTTCCATTGCTCAATAAAACGCACCAGGAGTCGTACGGGCGCTCCGGCGGCTCCCTTGGCAAGTTCGTCGCCCGGTGCGGCAGTCATGCGCGGCGCGATGTCTATATGGGCCCATGGGCAGTCGAGTTCTTTCGCAAACTGCCAAAGAAATATGCCACCCTCAATTGCGCCACCATAGCGTCCAGACGTGCCACTCGCTACGTTCGCCAGATCGGCGAACGTGCCTTTAACCACGGACTCATACTCATCCCAGAGCGGAAGCCTCCAGATATAATCGCCGGATACTTCCCCATCGTACAGGAGCTTCTCCGCAAGTGCGTCATTGCGCGTCATGAGTGCGCTCGCGTGAAGACCGAGTGCTGAGAGCGCGGCTCCGGTCAAGGTCGCGACGTCAATTACGACGGATGGCTTAAAACGTTTCGCGTAGGTAAGCGCGTCCGCAAGGATGAGCCTGCCCTCAGCGTCTGTATTCAGCACTTCAACGGTCTTCCCTGATAGCGATCTCAGGATGTCGCCCGGGCGGTACGCATTATTACCCGGCATGTTTTCTACTGCAGGTATGAGGCCAATGACTGACTTCTTGAGTTTTAAACGCGCCGCAAGCGCGACGGCATGAATAACCGAAGCGGCTCCCGACATATCCATGTGCATCTCATAAATACCGGCCGATGGCTTCAAATTAAGACCTCCGCTGTCGAAGGTGACGCCCTTGCCTGCCAATACTATCGGGGCATCTTCCCCACCACGATATTCAAGGATGGTAAATGTGGGCGGAAGGGTGGAACCCTTTGCAACGCCCAGAAGAGCGCCCATTCCGAGTTTATGCATCTCTTTACTGCCCAGCATGGTTACTTTTACTGGTAGGCCTTTTACCGCATCTCTAGCCGCCTTGGCAAGCACCGCCGGCGTCATGGTGCCCCCGGGTGTATTAGCAAGTGTACGACAGTCGTTGACTGCTTTCCCGATCTCCTGCCCCTTCTGTAAAGCTTTTTTAAGTGCCGGAAGGGAATGATCGCATAAAATTATTTCCTCAACGATTCGCCAACCTTCTTTCGGCCTTGTTTTGAAAATATTGAATTCGAAATTCGCCATCTCAAAATTTTCCGCAGCGATTTGTGCGAGATCCTCCAAATTTTCTTTAAGATTTTTAAAAGACTCAGGTAAACGGTCGAGTTGGATCGCGATTTTCTTTACCCGGTTCGTTTTCGCCGCTTGAATAATCGAACGACACAGGAGTACAAACTTTCTCCGATTCATATCGGCGTATTTTCCTACGCCGAGTTCAAGCGTGTTTATTTTTCCCTCTCGCACAAGGCGCCGCACATCCCTCGATGCTTCAAGGATGCGTATACGTGTATATGTTTCAGATATGTTCTCCAAATCCAATTTTTTTTGAATGATTTTCATTGTGCTATTTCTTTTCAATTTTAAGACCAAGTTCCTTGAGCTGTTTGTCGGTGAGTGATTTCGGTGCCTTCATGACTGCGGTCTGGCCGCCACGTGTCATGGGGAACGCCTGAACCTCGCGGAGCATCGTCTCTCCCGTGAGATTCATGACGCTACCTTCAATACCAAGAGCAATCCCTCCGTGCGGAGGCGTACCATAACGAAATGCTTTAAGCATATGTCCGACTCGCTCCGTAAGCTCATCCGTCGAGAAACCCAAAATTCTGTAAACTGCTTCGAGAATTTCCGGCTTGTGCGCACGTATGGAACCTCCGCCCGTTTCAAAACCGTTGCAGACAAGGTCATATTGCGTTGCGTATATGTCACCAATATGTTCCCCGCGCATGAGCCAATCGAGGTGTTCGGGAATCGGCATGGAGAATGGGTTGTGGGTGAAGGTCCATTTACCCTCATCGTCTTTCTCAAAGAACGGAAAGTCCACGACCCATGCGTAGGCAAGAATTCCTTTCTCTTTTTCTTCTGGTGTGCGTAGATCGAATTTATCGGCGCCGTATTTTTCCATCGCGTCTTTATATGAGATACGTGGGAATGGTTTTTCTTTAATGGTATATCCCATAGACTCAATGACGGTTGTCACCATGTCCTCAATGGCCGCCATCACTTCGTCTCTAGTAATGAACGACATCTCAAGATCGAGCTGTGTGTGTTCGAATCCGCGATCAGCACGTAGATCTTCATCACGTATGGCGCGTGCGATTTGGAAATACTGTTCGAAGCCAGCCGTCATGAGAAGTTGTTTGTATTGTTGAGGCGACTGCGGGAGTGCATAAAATTTCCCTGGATGGAGACGGGACGGGACAACAAAATCGCGTGACCCTTCAGGGGTTGATTCGGTTAATAGAGGTGTCTCGATTTCAACGAAATCTTTCGAGAATAAATATTCTCGGCAACGGCGGACAAATTCGCTGCGAATCCGCATATTCTTTTGCATTCGTTTTGAACGAAGATCGAGATAACGGTATTCGGCGCGAACGGCCTCATCGATGCCACTCGTGTTTCCTAAGATATCGAACGGCATGGCGTCTGACGGGTTCAAAATTTCTATGGCGTGTATCTCAAGTTCTATATCGCCGTTCTGATAATCGGCCTGTATGTTTTTCTCAGGGCGCCTGTTTACGGTCCCTTCGACGCGAACAACATACTCATTGCGAGTGTCCTTCGCCACCTCCATTGCCATACTCCCCGGAAGAACGACGCCCTGCACGAAACCGCTTCGATCGCGAAAGTCAAAAAAGACCATTTTCCCATGATCGCGACGAACGTTCACCCAGCCAGATATGCAAACCTTCTTACCGACATTAGCCCCAAGGTCACGTATGAGTGTACGTTGCATGATGCACACACGATAACATAAAAAACAACCGGGACACGTTGCATGTCCCGGCTCATAATTACTTGTCTTCTGGCAAGACTTTCTTGAGATACGCGAGGAAGTTTCCCCCGCATATTTTGCGCACCTTTCCTTTATCGTGAAAGGCCTCCTGGAGCCATTTTTCCACCACGGTAAAAAAATGGCTCCCTTCCGTGATGATTTCTTCAGGTCTATCTGGAAAGTACTCCCCGAAGGTACCATCGCCTTGCAACATGCGCGCCATGCGCGCAAAGTTCTCTTTTGCTTGCTCCATCGTCATGGACCGATGTATACAATCGGATCCAATTCCAACATGATCGACACCGACCTTTACTACGGCATCTGTCACATGACGGATGAACTCCTTGCGGGAATTCAGCACATTCCTCTCTGAACAGAGGAAAAAAGTTATGAGCGGTATACCGACGTATCCATCCAGAGCGCGTATCATTCCCAGAATATCGCTTGATAGATTCCGTGGATGATCGTACACCTCGCGAATACCCGAATGACTCGCAAGTGGTTTTACAGGAAGCCGCTCCCGGCAAATGAATTCCAACGCATTAAGTGCCGTTTGGCGTGAAGCATGGGATATGTCGAGTGACACTCCACACTCCGCGAAGGAAGTAATGAGGTGCATCCCGCGTATGGTAAGAGGATCATTTGTCTCAAATCCGCCTCCATACTCGGTTGGTCCCCTATACGCGAGTGACATGATTGTCACTCCTGCATCTGCAAATCTTTGTACATCGGAAAATCTCTGTATATTCTTCGGCGCATGTTGCATACCGAAGACAACTCCCATACATCCTGTCTTTACAGACAGGTCAATTTTTTGGCGAACGTGAATTACGTTCACGTTCGCTAGCACACCCTTCATGAACTTTTCGTGTTCCTTAAGGGCCTCGTACTGGTTCTCAACCAAAGGGGGAACGCTCGTCAAATGAACGATCGAAACGCTCGGTCGTTTCAGAACATCTACCTTTGTTTCCCCAGGACTGTCTAGAAATCCCAGAGAATCTGCATATTTATTCACAGTGTGATACCTCCTCTATATAATGAACAAATCCCCATAAGGGCCAATTAATATTGTATAAGAGTAAATTAAAAAGTCAACGTGTGTTGTACGGCATGCACTTGACAACGTACACCCCGGCTTCGCCGGAGGTTTTTCCTATAAGAAAACGGTCGCATTCAGCGACCGTTAAAGTAACTCAATTAAGGAACACGTGGGGAACATACTGCGCCTACCTTTTCGCAAATGAAAGACGCGCATGTTTTGCCTTTCTGATTTCAAGTATTTTCAATAATTCAGAGAAGATTTGTATTCCGAGCTTGATGTCGTTTCGCATGACATCAATTTCGGATATGCACATTTTATCAAGTAAGGATTCGACCCACTCCACATATTCGGTAGATCGGAGATCCCCACAAAGACCCTCAGCAAGCTTCCTCAGTCGATCCGCTGTCTTTCCAATACGAATCATGTCGGTATCACTGCGACCGCGGATTTTCTCTCCTCGAGATTCTCGAATTTTTCGAGAATTCTGGACGATGAAACGATATCCAGCCGCATGTCCTCCCTTCTTGAAGTATGGTTCGGCATCGAGGAGAAGTTGCTTTTGGACATCGGTCGGTGCACGAGCAAGTGCGATGCCAACATTGAAATTAAGGCGATCACCTTTTTCGTCCTCATCGAGCATTTCGCGCAGCTCTGGTACCAGTCCTGTTAACGTCTGATAATTTGTTGCCCATCCAAGTTTCTTCCCGAACGCCTTGGCAACGCGCTCGAGTCCGGCATGAACCGCTCCCCATTGTTTGCCGTTGCGCTGCTTAATCTCGTCCTGAATCACTTCCTCAACTAGCTCTATGATCTCGCCATGCGTCTGTGGGATGCGGGATGAGTTTTCAGCGGCCTGTGCCAGTCGCCGATCCGAGCTGCGCACACCGCCATATGACTTTTCTTCGACAACGCATTCCATAGCAGCTTTCCCGAGCCTCATGAATGCTCTCCAACGCCGTTCGCCTGCTTTGATGTAGTAGTAATCCTTACCGTCCTTTTTGAAAGCGAAATTCACTGTTGGAAGTTGCTGGAGACCTTGGCTCCTGATACTGGTCGTTAATTCCTCAATCTCGTCTTCTTTGAACTTTTTTCGCGGCTGATGCGGATCTCGAAGCAATTGTTCAAGCGGGATATTCAGAACCAGCTTCCCGGTAGTGCTGCTTTCCGTCTTTTCAATGTTCATGGGCGCACTCCTCTTGTGTTGGTTGCCAAAGATCACTTCGCGAAACGTCCGCGAATTACAGCGATACTACATGATGCTTCGCCCAACGCAAATCCCGCTCGACAGCAGTGGTTGAAATATCTTTCTTTCCTTCGTCATAATCGCGCAGCGACTCAATAACTGCTCGGTTTTCGTTGAGCTTCTTTTCGACAATCTTCTTTACCTCTGACTGGTTACGGGTCAATTTGGTTTTTTGCAAAAAGATCTTGAACATGTGGATATGTATAGCATAATCATATACCAATGATTTTTGGTGAACAAAAGCACTTCGTGAACAGCGCTCTATATGCGAGAGCAAATAATTTCTATGCATCCTAAACTCTACATTTTTGTGGCACTAAATTGTCTCTAAATACGACTAAAAAGGATTGTAAATGCATATTCCTCAGCGCTTCTGTGAAGGATACTCCTTCGCGAGCCAGCTGCTAAATTGAAGTGCTTGCGAAACAGTACCAGATACCTGTTGGGTTGATGTTGAAACGCTACTTACACCGGGAGGCAAATTAGAACTAGAGCCAGGGCCAAAGAAGAGGAGTGCAAAAACGATGAGAACCATAATAACAACAAGCACGGTGAGATCCGAGGAACCACGATATTTCACTCGAAACATGCATAGAGTATAGCGCCTCCTGAACAGGATTTTTAAGTATCCCCAAGATATCGAGTGGAATGGTAGGAAGCGTTCCTCGTTTCATCTTTAGCTAGAGGCGATGCACCATAATATCTGTTAACCATTACCAATCAGAATAAAGTTTGATATTCAATACATTGATGA
>DAICZX010000063.1 GCA_027310925.1 Candidatus Parcubacteria bacterium | reverse complement strand
TTTATATACAGCATACTATATTCTGGTCCTCGCTCATCCTTAAAGCTTAAAGAAGGAGGTGTAGTCATGTTAAGGAAGTGTTTTGCTGTTTTGACGTTCGTGTTGTCATGGGGGTGTTCAGCACACACGCTCCCCTATGGGGTACCCAGCCCGCAACCTGGAGAAACCGTATTTCAATACGGTACTCGCATTCTAACCCCGCAGGAACAGCAGATAGCCATGAACGCGATGTTTGACTGTCAAGTTCATATCTGGAATTCTGCAGATGACGCGGAGATTCTGAACCCAACCGGTACCCTCAGGCACAACCTATGGGTCACGGATGGCTGGGCCAATACACAGGTAATCTTTGATCTGTACCGTCACAGGGTCACGACCACATACGGAGCTGCACGTGATAAGGTGGATCGGCTAAACGAGATCTTCCGCAATCATGGCCTTGGGCTGTACGCCACATCGTCATGTCAATAAAACACCTCGGAGAAGCCGCGTGCTTCGGCCGAGGTTTCTTCTTTTTCAGACCACCAAACAAGGATTTGACGGTTTAAAGAAAGAAATAAAGAGAGCCAAGAGAGCGTTTGATCTCGCTCTCGGCATCGAGGATATCTTCAAAAAAGGCACGCCCGAGGAGAAAAACCACCTACTACGAGAGTCGGAATCGAACCTAACTATTAAGGGCAAAAAACTCAATGTATACAACACCGGAGTGTACAAGAGGATCATCGATTCGCTGCTTTTGGCGAAGTCGATAAATCCCTCCTTCGAACCTAAAAACTGTGAGGCAGATAAAGGACGGAATCCTGTTTTTGCCTCTGTGTGTCCTACCCTGCTGGGCTTGTATGCCTCGGCTCGTAGTCATTTTAGCCGAAATCCGGGGTGATTTACCCCTTCATTAGGGTAGTCATTCAGGTAGTCATTCGGGGTGGGGCGGAATGACTACCCTCCGTCTCTGAAATCGCCCGTCGTTGTTGGCTTTTCTAGAGGTGTCTCTCAAAAATCTCAACCCCTACTTCACTCCGCAACACCCCGTGTGTTGCTCCGTGAAGGACGGCCACGGAGTACCGTGTCCGTCCGCCCCCGTTCGTGTCCGGTGGCTCGGCCTTCTCCTTCCGTCCTGCTGTCTCTTTTTGCTAGTGTGGGGGGTAGAACTGCGAAAAAGGATAGGACGGGAAGGAGGAAGGCCTCGTTTCCGGGGGTCGGGAATTGGTACAATTGGAGTACCCTGTATGGCCAGACGTTATCTCAAAAAGTTCGATAGAGGTGAAGTAACCGACCCCCTACAATTAACGCCCCGCGACGTAGCCCTTCTGCGCGACGTGGCAGAGTTCCGGTTCCTCAACACACCTCAAATCTTGGCTTTGCATCCCGGCGGAGAGAGGAATCTGTTGCGCCGACTCGCCGCTATGTTTAGCCTCGGATTTTTGGACAGCCCAAAAACCCAAGGCAACGCGCAGCTTCGTTCGTCGCACCTCGTTTACTCCTTGGGGCGGAAAAGCGTGGAAGCATTGGCGGCGAAGCCGGAGGAACGAGAATGGATTTTGCGCCGCGTGCGCGAAGTCGAGCACACTTCGCCGATTCTCGGCCATGCGCTTATGATTTCGCAATTAAGAGTTTGTCTCACGCTCGCGTTGCGTAAAAAGGGTTCGACGATTGAACGGTGGTTGCAAGGCCGAGACCTGAAGGACGCGTTGTCCTTTCGTGGCGCAAACCCGCCCTTAGTGCCGGATGCGTTTTTTACAATCAAGGATGAGGGCGACTCGATACATTATTTCGTCGAGGCCGACCGAGGCACGATGACGACGGAGCGGTTCGTAAGCAAGATGAAAATATACTGGTCATGGAAGGACGACCAGAAACTTAAAGATAGACTTCACATTGAACATTTCCGCGTCTTAACCATTACGCCTACCGAGGGACGTTCGGAAAGTCTGCGTCTCGCCTCGAAGGAAGCCAACACCGACAAGAAAGGGAGCCGGATGTTTTTGTTCGCGCCAGAGACACGCTACGGCACGGCTACACCGGAGGAAGCAATCGGGAAGATATGGAAGTCCCCGAAGGACGATACGGCGTATTCGGTATTGGACAACTAGTCGGGAAGAAAGAGAGGAATGAATGTTGAGGCATAATAAAGCAAGTGCTTCCAAATTCCAAGAAAACATTGTAAAATCGTGATATATGGCAAAACAGAGTAATCTCAAGGATTTGGAGGAGGGGCTAAAAGTTGAGTTACAGGCGATTGCCGACAAGCATAAAGTGGCAATTATCAGTTTCGTTGCGCCACATGGTGTGCGCACATCACCTGTTACGTTTGCCAGCGCCTCGATTGAAGAAGACGAGATTTACCGACTGGAAGAACACGTCGCGCAGGCAGTCAAGAATGGGATAACCAGCCTGCATCTTGTGATTCATACTCCGGGAGGAGAAATGCACACATCATATAAAATTGCCGATTTTCTGCGTTCAAAATTCAAGCATATAAAAGCTTTTATTCCTTACGAAGCTGCCAGTGGAGGTACAATCCTTTGTTGCATCGCCAATGACCTTTATATCGGTGACTTAGGTAATCTTACGTCCATTGACCCGCAGGTACGCTACAAAGATACGCGAGTCTCTGTGTACGCCTTCATAAGGTCTGCTGAATATATCAAAGACGAATACGGTGAAATGAGTCCGCGAGAGATACCCTCACCTTGGCAACAGATGGCGGAAAAACTTGACCCCGTAATCTACGATGAGATGAATACAGTTTTGTTCACCGCAGTCTCATGTGCTAGGCGTTTACTAAAGAAGGCGGGTTATACAGTGGATAAGGCATTCGGCATTGCGTATCGTCTGGCGTACAATGGGTATACGCACGGTATGCCTATTTTCGCAAGTGAGGCACAACAAATCGGATTCAATGTGAAATCTGACCAGAATGACGCAATGAGGGCATACCAAAAACTGGTTTCATTCCGACTGAAGGAGCAGTCACCCCGCCACGTTATAGATGCCTTTTATCCTGTTGTTTCTCCGACAACGCCAAAGGCGAAGAAAAAAACAAAAGTATGAAAGCGAAAGACAAAAACATTATAGAAAAACGGGACAACGAAACTGTCGTCGTCGCTCCCAAACGAGAGAGAACAGCACCGTTTATCTTCGAAGAAGACAAGGAATTGGTACGGGAACTGTCGAAGGTAAACCCCTACATCGGTAGAACTCTAAACCACGGAGCCTAATAGTCCAATGTCGCTTTCGAGCTTGGCTCTCGCCAATCTCAACCGCGGACGCAGCGCTCACGGCCATGCGGCCTTGAGCTTTAATATTTTCTTAGCGGTTTGAAAAATACTTTGTATTTTTCAATTACTATTTTATTCCCCCCCCCCACACGAGCAAAAAAGAGACAGCAGGACGGAAGGAGAAGGCCGAG
>DAICZX010000056.1 GCA_027310925.1 Candidatus Parcubacteria bacterium | reverse complement strand
CTTATTCTCCGTTATGACACAGAAAAGAAGCTCAAGGAACTCACCGCTGAACTTGCATCCATGAAGAAGCCGAGGACTGGAAGCCCGGAACAAATGGTGGGCGACTTTTATCGCTCCGGTTTAGACATGAGGCATCGAAATTCGCTCGGCTTTACACCACTTCGGACGTGGTTGGATCGCATTGGGAGAATACACGATATACCATCGCTCGTTTCGACTATCGCTCACCTCGAAAAGATCGGTGGTGGGGGTCCGTGGGGTGTCGCGGTTGACCAGGATATGAAGAACAGCAACAAGTACATCATCTACATCCACCAAAGTGGTCTTGGAATGCCTGATCGTGACTACTATCTGAAGAAGGACTCAGAATCATTGCGCGTACGCACTGCGTATGAAAAACATATCGAGGCCATATTCGAGCTTACAGGTGTTACTAAGTCTGAGGCGAAAAAACATCGTAACACGGTCATGCGTATCGAGACGGATCTTGCTAAGGTCTCGATGCCGAAAGAGGAGTTACGCGATGTTGACAAAGTCTATCATAAGATGCGCACCTCCGCACTCGTACGTCTTACACCTCATATAAATTGGCATTCCTATATCAAGATTATCGGAGCCGGCGAGGTGCATGAGGTCGTTATTATGCAACCAGAGTTCCTCAAGGCCATCAATGCGATGCTCATGAATAAGCCTATAGCGGATTGGAAGACGTATTTGATCTGGCAACTCGTCAATGGGGCGGCAGGTTCTCTCTCAGAAAAATTTGAGAAGCAAAGTTTTTCTTTTTATGGCATGACTCTTTCTGGTACAAGGAAAATGAAGCCTGTATGGCGACGTGTTCTTCGTGTGGTTAACGGTAATCTTGGAGAGGCTCTTGGCAAACTTTATGTGCGCATGCACTTTAGTCATGAGGCGAAGAGAAAGATTGCTACTATCGTTGATGACCTTTTTGAAGCATATGAGACACGTATCAAGAATCTTGACTGGATGGATAACTCGACGAAGGGGAAGGCGCTCAAAAAACTACACCAAATGACGCGGAAACTTGGTTATCCAGACAAGTGGCGCAGCTATAGGGGGCTTGTAATTAAACCGGATGACTACTTTGGTAACATAGTTCGTGCATCAGCATTCGAACACAAATTCACCATGCGTCGTCTCAAGAAACCTGTCGATCGCGCGGAATGGCTCCTAACGCCACAGACCGTAAACGCATATTGTAGCTTTGGCCTAAATGACGTTGTCTTCCCAGCCGCCATACTACAACCACCATTCTTTTCAATTGATGTTGATGACGCGGTTAACTATGGTAGCATCGGTACCGTTATTGGCCATGAAATTACACATGGTTTTGATGACCAAGGGTGCAAATTTGACGGCAAAGGTAATCGCACCACTTGGTGGACGAAACAAGATCATGCACGTTTTATTAAGAAAGCGATGGCGCTTGTTAAAGAATTCAATGCTTATAAGATAGGCGAAGGCCTCAAAGTGAACGGGCAACTAACGCTCGGCGAGAATATTGCCGATCTTGGCGGCGCCTCCATAGCGTACGACGCGTATAAACTCCGCCTCACGAAAACCGGCCGAAAGGACATTGGCGGCTTCACTCCTGAGCAACGTTTCTTCTTAGGATTTGCACTCTTTGACCGCGAAAATAGTCGTCCCGAAGCCGAAAAAACCCAAGTCCTTACTGACCCACATTCACCTGGCAGGTATCGTATCAACGGTCCAGCTTCAAATCTCCCTGAATTTTATGAGGCTTTCAACGTTAAAAACGGTGATAAACTTTATCGGGAACCTAAAGCTCGTGCGAAGATTTGGTGACTCATTCTTAATAAAAAATTGAGTTAATGGAAAAAACTAGTTGCTATTTTTGATATTGTACGGCGTACGTACAAGCTAAAACTTTTAAAAACTCATGCTCATCAAAAAAATGGACGAAAATGTCCCTCGTGCGGATCGCGGAAGACAAAGAAATTCGGCACTCAACTAGGACGGCAACGATGCCTCTGCAATACGTGCGTGAAGTCGTTTCAAAACAAAACACAGCCGGCGCGCACAGACAACGCGCGACGCTCAAAACATATGTCTGGAGACGCCAGACGCTCTCTGAACTTGCTGATTCAACAGGACTGAGTATTCGCTTTGTTCAACGAGAGATCGGTACGGAAGAAACATCGTCACACCTCAGTGTTCCCACGGCAACCTGTGTTGCCGCAGACATGACTTTCTGGGGACGCGGATACGGTGTCATCGTGTTCCGCTTCCCGACACTGAAGAAGAATCTCTGGTGGAAAGAATCGCTGTTCGAGACCCAGTTTGTATACCTGGACGGACTCAGTAAACTCCACGACGGAAAGCGAGGCGTGGCCGAGGTATTTGAGCGTGCAGAGATACCGGTGCAGTACTGCCAGTTCCATCAGGTGAAGACGGTGACGAAGTATCTGACGAGAAAACCGCAGACCGATGCAGCACGAGAGCTCCGTCCTCTGGCACTCACGCTTTCTCGTTCGTCCGAACGAGGATTTAAAACTGCACTTGCGGCGTGGTATACAACATATGAAACGTTTCTTTTTGAAAAAAGTATCGCACCGCACACAAAACGAGGATGGGAATACACGCACAAGCGACTGCGGGCAGCATAGCGCTCACTGAAATCAAATCTCTCAAGACTCTTCACCTATCAGCGGTATCCCGAACTCAACATTCCCAACACCACGAACACGCTCGATGGTATGTTCTCGCAGATCAAAAACCGCATTGCTGTCCATCGCGGATTGAACAGAGAACGCCGCTACAAAATCGTCTCAGAAATACTAAAAGGTCGCACAGAATTCAGACACCAGAAAGTTCCTTTAAACCGAATATCTCCAAACATCTTCTGATATGGGTCTACTGATTCATTGGGGAAACGAGATAAAGAAGTGATACATCACCAACACCTTTTATAATAATAGGGCGCCCAATACCAGCGGTGGTGAAAGAAAGACTTTCCGCCCCTGTAAGTGTTAGTATTGCGGACAAATATCGGTGATTGAAAGAAAGATCGATTGAACTTCCTGTAATGTGTGCTGTGAGTGTTTCGACTGATTCCCCTATATCGGTGTTGTGGGAAAAAAATAAAAAGGTGTTCTTTTTTTGATCGAAACTAATGCGTACCTTCTGGAAAGAGTCTGAGAAGATTGTTGTTCGTTTTAGTGCATTTTCAAAATCTTTTCGTAATACTATTGCCTCCGCTATTGATTCTTTTGGAATGATTTGACGGTAATCTGGATATACAGCATTTGTAAGCCGTGAGACAAGTATGAATTCAGGACCAATAAATGCACATTGATGTTCGTCAAATGAGATGGTAATTTCGTCTTCATAAAGTGCTTGTGCTATTTCAAGAGCGTTTTTTGCTGGGATAAGAAATTTACCTTGTGTTCCTTTATTTGCAAGAGGTATTTTCTTTTCAGTAAGTCGGAATGAGTCGGTCGCCACTGCAGTTAATACACCACCTTCTATGGAGATATAAATACTTGAAAGCTCTGGTCGTACGGTTGAGGATGATGCACATGATGCAATAGTGGTGAAAAGATTTTTAAGGACACTTCCAGAAATGAGGATTTTATTTTTTGGGTTTTCTGGAAAAGGAATTGATGGAAAATCCTCATAAGGGATGGTTTTTATTGAGCTTTTCCATGTATCACTCGTTAATGAAACAATTTCTCCAGTATGTTCTAGAGTTATTTTTCCTTCATTTGTGAGTGATGTTGCTATTTGTTGTAGTATTGTTGCGGGAACCGCAACAACACCATTTGTTTTACATTCTCCTTTAAGTTTCAGATCGATACCCGTCTCAAGATTTGTTGCACGCATTTTTATACCATCATCACTCGCTAGAATAAGGATTGTGGAGAGTACAGGAAGTGTTGCGCTTTTACGTTCCGCAAATCTTGCAACTATATGCACAGCCTCAGAGAATATTTT
>DAICZX010000047.1 GCA_027310925.1 Candidatus Parcubacteria bacterium | reverse complement strand
CAATAAACGAGTCGGGATATTCTTATGGGTTCTGGCAATTCTTGTCGGTGCCGCGCGTGTCCGTGCTGCGGTTCACCACACCATTGATATTCTTGCTTCGTTTGGCATCGCTATCTGCGCTACCATAGTAGTGTACGCGATACTTAAACGCTACGTCTTTAGACGAGAAACTTCCGGACCTATTCGAGAGTCGATGGAACGTCCTTCTTAAAAGAAAGCGTCTATTGCTAGATAGTTATGCGGATAATGGGTTTCTATTGTTCGAAGTGATGGTAAGATAGTTTGATATTGATCGTCTCTATTACTTAAGACGATTAATTTTAAATCGTTGTTAACTATAACAAACATGATAAAGAAAATTATATTGGCATTTGGTGCACTTAGTTTGCTTTCGAGTGCGGGTATTGCGTTCGCGCAGACAGCCTCAACTACCGTACAGTCAACAGTAACGACCCCGACCCATTCTCAACCAATGGTTTTGGAGGTCGGTTCGGCCGGCAGGGTTCTTATGCGAGGCACGATTGCTTCCATCGCGAGCGGTGTTCTCACGGTGAATAGTTGGGGTGGTGTCTGGACCGTGAACGTGGGCTCTGGTACTCAGATACTCCCGGCGGCCGCAGGCAACGATATCACTCAATTCAAGACTGGAGATTTCGTAGGCATCCAGGGAACAATTTCTCAGGTCGCAAACTTCACGATTGACGCAACATTGGTGCGTGACTGGACATATCGCACGGCGATAACCCAGGAGCAAAAGCAAAACATCCAGTCTGCACAAGGTATTCGAAACGGTTACCCAAGAGATTATATCGGCACCGCAAGTTGCGTAAGTGGGACATCCTTCTCCCTCACCACTGCCAACGGCACGTCTTACACGGTAAATACCGCATCAAATACTGAGGTTGTGAACCGTAACTGGATCACACTCCCTCTTTCGAGCATTAGTAGCGGAGATAATGTTCGCGTTTATGGCGTGAATTCGAGTGGCACAATTGCCGCACAGATCATTAGGGATGTTACAATAACTCATTAAGAAACAACTTCTTAAATAAGCAGAAAACCCGCAACGATGCGGGTTTTCTGCTTTATATGAAACCGTATTCAAGAGTTCCATACGATAAATTTCCATCTACAGGTAATCTGGAACATATCCAATAGAACTACTTATTTTATCGAGATAATTTTTGATACATCTAAAGCATAGAGTGTCCGATTTGTACCTGGTAATTCATTTACGATAAATATCCCCTCCAAACTATATTGCTGCTGCAATTGCATGCGCGCAATATCTGCACCAGTCACTGAAAGATCATGGGGTGAGATGTTACCAGCCACTTCGTCAGAAAAAATATCGTAGCCTACCCCCTTTTTAAGAAAGTATCCACGAACACGCACATACTTGTTGAGATAATTTTTTGCGTGCCATGTGATTTCTCCTACAGTATGAACGGGTAACGGCTGTGAGAAACTTTGCGTGACGATGGATGGTGAACTACTTGTGGCAATAACTACTGGTAGATGGCCCTTACCTTTTTTCGCACCAAAAGCTAACAGCACTAGTGCCAACGCGAAGATAAGAAAAATAGCAAGATACGTTTCACCCTTCCTCATAGTTATGAGGATTTAATTATATCCACTCCATCCGGACGAAAGAGCTGGTTTGGACCACTTCCTATGACACCAGTCGTACCATATTGCCAGATTATCTTATTGGTTTGTTTATCAATTACAACAACACGCTGATTTTCATCATCCGTGGCAAGGATATTGCCATTTGGTAGTTCAATGGCAATTGAAGGCCTATCGAGTCCTTTCGTGTCTTGCCATAGGATGGTTCCTTGCGGGGACAGCTCAATAATTTTCCCAGGATTCATAAAATCTGAAACAAGTATGTTACCGTTATGCGTCGGCTGTGGATCAGATGGATAATGTATCGGTAATACTAAAGAAAAAACTTTTTGCCACTGATTATTCAGCTCTATCAAAGAATGACCTTTGATGTTGCTGATGAGCATGTCGCCATTTGCAAGGGGTGTATCCCCATTTGGTTTATCGAGATATCCATTCTTGTTGCTGCAAGTCCTGGTATGACCATATTGATGAATAATCTGTTTATTAGGATTTATCTCTATTACACGGCAATTTTGAATATCCGCCACAATGACATCACCGTTTGGTAATTGATAAGCATCATCTGGAGTATTAAGTAATCCCGGTGTTGATCCTGGTTTCCCAAGAACCCCATAACTCCAAATCACCTTCTTTGTTTGGTAATCAATCAATTCAATGAACTGGTTATCCTCAAGGCTGGTCAGTACGTCTAATCCGCCATTAACAAAAAAAGCATCATCGGCACCAAGACCTGGTCGTGCCACATTGAAATGGTACTGCCAAACTATCTTTCCAGCGGGAGATACCTCGATAAGCCGATTGTTCCCTCGATCAGCAATGAGAACATTATACCCGCCAAGTGGTGAGTGATCACTCTGTGTGGAATGAAGAATGCCTTGGACTGGGAGACTAACGTACTGACTTTTGTCAGTAAAATTAAAATATATGATACCGATCGTTGAGATGATGATGAATGTGGCAATTATTCTAATGCGGAATAAGTGTTTTGTTTCCATACTGAATTAGAGGGATTGTCTTCTTTACGATCCAAAACACGTATTTAGTAATTTCATGTGTTAACACCCTTGTTGATGCGTATACCTGAACAGGCGTTATATTTATATGGATCACATACAACAATACGCTTCATCATCCATGTACAAGAAAAGTAAGGTGGCAAGAACAGTGATAATTCAAGACTATGTATAAGTTTCGAATCTCTTTTACCCTGAGTAATTTCCCTTCCGTGCCTGATATAAATACACTGAAACTCTGTTCTTATTTCATAATTTGATGCGCCATTAAGTACAAACAATGCCAATAATCCTATCTAGAGCTATATACTTATGGAAAAGAATATAATCTCCTCCACAGAGGGAGTGAGATTTTTTATGAAAATGAGACTTGTTCTGTTTTAGTGCCCCTTAACGGCACCGCAAGACACCAAATGAAGAAATTGCAAGGTGTTTGGATGACTCACACAACTAGACGGGCGCTCTATACAAGATTCCTCTAAAGACTAATCTGACACCTTTACAGAAAATCCAAGTAAATTACCTACCAGCGGGAAACGTTTGAACACTTCAACAGCAAAGTAATTGAGAATTGCTATACCAACGATGAGCGCCATAACTTGCAACGACACAGGAACGATAAGAAATCCAGACGTCGCTATTATGAAGGTAAATCCGAAGGAAAAAATGATGGCTAAGAAAAGCGTACGACTCGGCCACGCACTGAACCCTCTCGGCCACGCACGAATAGCGAGCAAGGTCGTGATGCCGTAATAGACAAGCGACACATACGTTATAGTTCGTAACGAGTTAAACGAATACCCCATAAGGAATGTTGCGATGCTGTAAGTCAGGGTCATGCATATGAGTGGCGCAATAGCCAGGACGCTTGATCCAATGATGAGTTTCCCTATATTCCAATGAACGGGATTCGGTATCGAGCTTGTCCGGTCCGTCGCCACAGAAATAGAGACAAAATCATTCGCAAATAATAGCAGGACCGCAAATATTGGAGAAAGTATGTAGGAATGCGTTATGAAAAAGATGCCAGCGGTGAAAATGACGACCTCAATTGATTTAATTACTTTATTGAGTGTCCATGTGCGCAAACGGAAGTAAACTGCCCGACTAGTTGTCACCATTTGTACAACGCCTTCCAGGCCTGGACTGGTAAGGATGAAGCTTGCTGACTGCTTTGCCACGTCAACGGCATTCTCAACTGCAACGCCGATTTCTGCCTGTCTAAGGGCTGGGGCGTCATTGACGCCGTCGCCTGTCATACCAACTACATGGCCGGCTTTCTGCAACGCTTTAATGATAAATATCTTATCTTCTGGGTATGCCTCCGCGAAGACACTGCCGCGTGACGCTATTTCCGGATCGGCACGCAGATCCGCTGGCGTAAATACCTCTCCTGCAAGACCCAGTTCTTCGGCGACCGTTCCGGCTGTTTTTCGACCATCACCAGTGATCATGATAGTTCTTATTCCGACGGTAGAGAGCTCTCGAATGAACTGCGACGCATCTGGACGAATCGGGTCCGATAAAACTATCAGACCTTCGCACCGCCGCCCGTCCTCTTTACCGGACACGAGAGCTAGGACACGGAATCCCTTCGCAGCAAAATTGTTCACATCTTGAAGCGCCTCCGTTGCATAAGCAACCCCCGCTGAAAGCAGCACCTCAGGCAGTCCCATACTGACGTGTCCTTGTCCGCCACCCTCGACGAATTCCGCTCTTGTTTGCTTAGTAGCCGAGTTGAATGGTTCAAAGTGCGTTTTCGTAGGAAGTAATATCCCTTCTTCAGCTACTCGTGCAAAGATTGCATCGTCAATTGAACTGCTGTCGGCAACGTTGCTGCAAATGCCCGCGAGGGCGATGACCCTCTTATCATCCGCAGCGCCATAATGAGTCACCCCGTTCACCTTCAGGCGATCCATCGTGAGAGTCCCGGTCTTATCGCTGCACAAGATGTCCATCATCGCCCCATCCTGGACCGCAGCAAGACGTCGAACAAGAACCTTCGCTTTGTCATTTTCCCCAAGCCGAAGCGCCCCATAGCTCTGTGCAACTGCAAACATTGCGGGAAAGGCGACCGGAACTGACATTAGGAGAAGCACGATGACAAAGTTTAGTATCTGCTCGGCCGGGACGTGCGCGTACATTCCGAAGAATATGACAACGATAACGAGCCCGATATTGACGAAAAAAAAATATTTAATGACGGAAAAAATTACTTGCTCCACGTGCGTAGGGGCGTGCGATGTTTCAAGCAATTCGGTCGTCTTGCCAAAACGGGTACGTGCGCCTATCTGCTCTACGACGGCAGTGGCCTCGCCGCGACGAATGATTCCTCCAGAAAAAATCTTATCTCCAGAAGCAACCTCTTTAGGAAGGGACTCGCCCGTGAGCATCGAAAAGTCAACGCTAAGCGATCCATCACTAACAACAGCATCTGCCGGGACAATATTTCCTGTCTGCAAACGAATGACATCGTTCGGTAGCAGTTCCCGTACTGGAAGCGTTATCCAAGTGTTATCTCGCTTTGTTCTCGTAAAGATCTGAATCTTTTTTCGTAGGGCTTCAAGTGCCGCGTCAGCCGATTGACGCTGATAAATATTGATTCCCGCGTTCATAAAAAAGAGAAGTACGATGGCGATCGCCTCCACCTGCTTCCCGACAATAAATGTGATCAGTATCGTCACCTCAAGTGCCCAAGGCAACGGCCCCCAAAAATTCTTTAGATATAAGAGAATGAGATTTTCGCGGTGTTCAGGAACTTCGTTATAGCCATACTGCTCGCGAAGACGTTCAATCGAATCGCTCCGTAAACCAACCGCCGAATCGGAAGTGCCATCTGGAGCGATTTGTGAAAACGGTTGTCCGTGCATAAAGTCAGTATAGCGTTTTTATTTAGAACAAACTTATAACGTAAAGCGGCGCGACCGAAATCACGCTTATGAAATAGCGACTGCGACAAAACCACCTCGTTTTAGAGCCTAACGGTCTAAAAACGGGATGCTGACTATACTGTGCCTCCAGCAGGAATCGAACCTACATCAACGGCTTAGAAGTCCGTGGCTCTATCCATTGAGCTATGGAGGCAGTATGTCTACCCTAGCGCATTATTGCGAAGGGTCAACGAAAGTATACGCACCCGTTATGTACTTCGCCTCTTCTGTTGCGCGGGAAGCGAAAATGGCATGGATGGAATCAAGTGTTGAGTGATTAAAGATTGGTTGGGTTTCGGTTGTGGCGGAACCAATAACACCTCCATTTGCGATGGTATCGAACACCCACGCATTCCACACGATAATACCCATGAGTGCGATGATCGATAGTGTAAGCAACGCTAACCAGTCACGCATAGGATCTCGATGCGTATAACCATGCATGCGTTTTAATAATGAACTGATATCGGTATGTGTGTTCATGGTGTGCTTGTGGCTATACCCGCGGGTATCGAGCCGACAACGAGATTAAGATCGGCATGCCACGCATTCTTGGTATCTTGCTCGAGCGAGAGTGTCGATATTGAAAGATCATATGGCATATATTCAATCGTGCCAATCGTACGCATGACTGAGTCGAATGTTCCCTTAACCGTAAGGGCGATTTTAAGTGCCGCCTGTGTACCGATACCACTCATGGAAACAGAAAGAATGCTTGTAGTGGCATTGAGTGCCTCTGCCTGCGTTTGCAGCGTATCGATAAAGGAAACTACTCCAGTTTCTGGAATAAAATAGTTCTGTATGCTAGCTTCGTCACTTGCGATTTCGGCAAGAGATGCACGCGCGGAAACAATACTGTTCTCTGTTTCAGTCTTTGCGACAATCTGCCTCTCCGTATTTGCCACGATAACACTCTCAGCCCCAATATCGGTGTACAGTACTCCGTAACCAATCATTATGGCGACACAGATAGTACCGGCTAGAATGATGTGGATGAAAGGTGACTTCATGGCGCAAGAGTCACAGTGATGGTAAACGCTATATTGGCACCCATAGCGTAGGTTGAAACCGGTAGCGTGGCGGAAATGGCAAATGCCGCTCCCTGAAGGGCAAGCTGGTAATTACGCAGTGCATCACGGGTCGCCGCTATGCCAGAAACAGCGATCGTTCCTTGGGTTCCTGCTACCGTTGGAGTATACGTAAAACCAGAAAGTGTCACGTCGGGACGCGATATGGCAAGTATAGAACGAATGACACCACTTGCCGAAGGTGTATTTGCGAGCGCAGTTAGAGCAGCAGCATCACTCGTGAGTGCTGCGAGACGTACGGAAAGTCCAGAATCATTCAGGGAAGAGATCGTTGATTCTGTGGCAGCGAGACGCGTTTCTTTCGCGTGTGCACTATCCACAAGAAACAGGTAGGTTGGCACAAGTAACAATGTGGCAGAAAATATGAGCACACCAAGAAGTACTACCCCAATGGCACCAAGACGCAGAAAATAGTCACGCAGTAATGCTCTTTGACGCTTCGGAGGAAGTAAATTGGTAAGCTCGTTACGCATAGTGGGGTTTGACTGTGTCACGAAGCGCAAGACCTATTGCCGTTGCGTAAGCAAGTGACTCGGTGTAATCAAGCTCTGGAATCCATGTGTCACGTGACGCGAGGTTAGTGAACACGTCGCCGGTTACGACAGGAACTCCCAGTGACCCTTCGAGATATTCTGGGAACCCCCTCACCGAAGCGTTGCCGCCAGCAAGAATGGCATGGGATACGGATTCGTGCGCTCCGGAGGAAGCCGCTCTTTTCTGCCAGTAGTCAAGACGTGTGGCTATCTCATCACGAATTGCGGATACCGTTGAAAGCATTGCAGCAAGATAATCTTCGTTCCCGGGTGCAGACACAATACCGCGCTCGGCCTTTATTTTACGTGCTTCAGTCTCCGTTACGCCAAAATATTTCTGTACCGCGAGGGTTAAAGCATGGCCGCCGATACCGATTGTGGTCGCAAAGCGCGGTATCCGATCCATAACGATGGCAATCTTCGTCGTCGTCTTCCCCACATCGATAATAAGTACCGTAGATGTATCTCCCTCTGGTAGAAGCGCCCGCGCCATCGCAAATGGCTCATCTTCGAGAGAGCGAGTAGTGATATTCGCCTGATCAAACACCGAGAGCGTTTCCTCGACAACGCGCCGCGCAAAACCAACACCAGCAACGAGCGTATTGCCCTGCTTATTTTGCCCAACGCCGACAATGTCAAACGCCGTTTCTAGAGGTGGTAGCGGTATGAGCTCATCAAGATGTTGTTCAACCGCAATACGCCATTCCACCTTTTTCGAGCCCTCAACCGTCGTCTCAAATAGATATGATTTCGACTCGGGTAACGCTACATTAGCGACAGAAATACCAGTGGTATGAGAGGCATCAACAAGCGCTGTGACAATCGCCGGATGATCAACTATTTCACCATCGACAAACGCGCCGAAAGGAATGTTCGATTGCGCATAGTGCGAAAGAATGAGTCCATTTACGCCCTTCACCAGACGTACTGCCTTGACACCACTCGTTGAGAGATCGACCCCAGAAAGCGGTAATGCTATGTATCTCGGCGGTGCAAAGGCGGCACGCAATCGTTCACTAAAAACAAAAGCCATGTGTGCAGTATAACGTGCCGACACACAATAGGTACGCGTTAGTGTGCACTCGTGCCTGGTGGTACTTCCCTGTCGGGCGTAAGAAACGCAAACGATTCTTTTGTGCCAACTGCGAAGAGCATTCCGTTGCTCTCAAGGCCTCGTATCATACGCGGTTCGAGATTCGTTACAAACGAAAATTGACGCCCAACGAGCGACGCGGGGTCTGAAACATACGCAGCAATACCGGAAACAATCTGGCGTGGCCCTGTCTCTTCGCCAAAATTGACCATGAGTCGTAATAACTTTTCGGTCTCAGGAATATGCTCGGCACTTTGTACCGTGCCAACTTTGACCTCGATCTTGCTGAACTCGTCAATTGAAATGCGTAATTTATCCATGGTGAACACGTGAGAGATAGCTGGTAAGAATGAGGGCGGCGGCGGCGGCATCAACTATGATATGACGTTTCACCGCACGTGACTTTGCTTCTTTCCCTGGCGCACGGCGCGCTGCAGCGGTCGTAAACGTCTCTGGTTCTAAGAAAACCGGGATACCGGTACGCGTGGTGAGTAGTAGACTGAACGCGCGAGCATCCTTTGCAATCTGATTCTCTGCGCCAGTGAAGTTACGTGATTCCCCAATGACAATGGCGCTGACATTCTTTTCCGTAATAAGCGTGCAGATCATGTCGATGGTTCGCGGCGTATTTTGGATAACGTCGAATGGGAAACCCATCGCACCAGTTTCGTCCGAAAGCGCGAGGCCAATTTTTTTAGTCCCATAGTCGATGCCGAGGTATCGCATAGACGCAAGTGTAGAGCATGTCGCGTACACACGCCACACCAAAAACATTTAAGGTGCTTCAGAAAAGCAGCCATTCTGTTATACTTACGGCACATGCACCTCTTCACTGCACTCTATTCACCCTTTACTCCAGAGCTTATCGGCTTTGTAGCTCCGCTTATTCTCGTAGTCATACTTTGGACGATTGTCATCAAAGGATTTGCTTTGTGGTATGCTGCGCGCGGCAGCCAGAAGTGGTGGTTCATTGCGCTTCTCATCTTAAACACGCTTGGTATCCTCGAAATCGTTTATCTCATCTGGTTCCGATCGCAACACGAGGCAGCGACATCATCAGAGTCGCCCGCTGCCTCGTAACGTTTTGGAGGAGTCGCATAGTGGTCTAGTGCAGCGGTCTTGAAAACCGCCGTGTCGAAAGGCACCGTGGGTTCGAATCCCACCTCCTCCGCATTGACAACTTAGTATCGGCATGTTCCCGTATACTCGACGTCATGGCACGACCCATAAGCATCAGCTTGAAAAGCTGGACGAAGAAAGCAGCGCCAGGGCGCTGCTTTCTTCGTTAATCTGCGAGCGTAATCTTCTTGTCTTTGTATATAAGACGACTCCTGAGGTTAGCGAGTAGCTCTCGTTTCTCCGTCAGACTGCCGTTGCGGAGCAGAAATTTCACCTTATCGCTTCAAAGCGAAGTGAAAGCTCGTGTAGGAGAGATAACCCGGAATGATGACACCGAACCACGAAAGCCAGAGTGGAACTACCACCGTATCGATTATGAGATTCCAACCGAACATGAGGCGCATAAGGTGCACAAGCGCTACGATGAGAAAGATGAGCCCTGCGAGCTTCAGAAGCCCGCGCTCGCTCGGGGAGCTGATTGGTAGCCTCATGTTCCAGGCGTAATGAGACAGAAGCAAAATGACAGCTAGATCGAAGATAACGCCAGGCATGATAGCACTTGCGCCCCACGAGACGCCAAGGATACTGATAGGCAAAAGTCCAGCTGATGAGAGCCAGAGACCGCACACTACATCGGCAATGAAGAGCCCGACGCCGACTTTCGCTATCTCACGCAAGGTTTGGTGTTTCATATGCTTTCAGCATGCGCCGATTCCATGCACGTACCAAACGTATGTGTGCATAATGATTACGAGAGCGTCACCTAGACGGACGGCGTCGAGGTCGCGATGAGAATCTGTACGTTTGCGGTCGAGCGGAGCTGGGCAACATACGCGCCCACGCTCTGCTGCTGCTTCTGCTGCACGACCATCTGCGCGACCTGATCTCGTACGGCGCTCAGCGGCGGCGTTGAGGTGCCTGTCTGCTGTGCGGCGATATGGTCATAAAGTGCCTGCACCTCGGCATCGCTCGCCGTCATGGATGCAAGGTTGAGTTGCTTATTGAGAAATGCCTTGATACTGAGGTCATCGCTTATCTGCGAGCGTAGATCGCTTTCGGTCATCTTTTGCGCAGCGAGTGCCTGCTGATATGCATCAGGCGTACTAAATCCCGCCTTAATGGAAGCGAGCTGCGCATCGACTTCGGTCGACGAAGCGGTAAAACCTGCCTGCACAGCTGCCTGTTTCAGGAGCACCTGCCCGATAAGCAAATCGAGCGCGTTCGATTGGAACTGAGTCTGCACGACGGTCGAGGTCGCCGTCATCCCCTGCTGTGCCGCCAGACTCGACTCGGCGGCAACGAGCTGACCTTGCGTAATCGGCGTGCCATCCACGAGAGCTACCGTCGCGCTCACGCCGCTTCCACCTGCAGGATTCTTGGAAAGGGAGTACCACCCTGCCGCTATCACTATAAATACGAGAATGCCGGAACTGATAATCTTTTTGTTCATGCTAATGTTATTTATGTCGCGTCGAGCGTCACGACTGGATATGAGCCTTATCTTACCTTGCGTACCTGGATCCGCAATCGCGCTTGTATTAGTGGCTTCATCGTGCGAATAGTCTTTCCGGATACGGCGTTGCCTTCAAATATACTCCACGACCCCGCTAGAGGTTTAGCCAATAAGAATAGCCCCGATACGTAAACGCATCGGGGCTATTCTTAGAGAAACTAGTTCGTGTTCTCAGTTGGAGTAGGTATCTGATCCTCACCCTTCTTCTCATCTGGCATCGGGTTTGACGTAGGGGTCTTCTTTTCATCCATAAGATCTATAATCGCTGTTCCATAAATGAACACAGCATTGATATAGTTAGGCTGACAATATTCGACCTGAATGCACAAAATACCATCTTTTCATTCAAAAATCAATGCGCTAGATGAACCATTAAATTTCAAAGTAAAAATGTCGTTTCAATATGCAAAATATCTTCAATGCATATTCGCATTGCATCAAGATGTTCGCGAATGTCAGTCTGGCAAAATCCACACTTCTACACTGTAGATTCGGGAATACAGGTTCTATTGATTTCTCCGATGCTATACTTTACTTCATGCTCAACACTACTATTTTAGAATGGCAAGGGAGGGAATATGATCATAATCCGCGGAGTGCTGATTGGTACTGGGTGCTTGGTATTATTGCCGTTGCCAGCACGATAGCGGCGATACTCTTCAGTGATTACCTTCTCGCGGTCCTTGTCATCGTTGCGGCCATCGCACTCGCGCTTCATGCTGCAAAGTATCCGCCACTGCATCGATTCCGCCTCGCTGAAAAAGGCCTCTTTATCGGTGATGAGCTCCATCCATTTGAACGCATGATCTCTTTCTCAGTTCTTGAAGATATTGAGGGTAAACTCCCTCCAGTGATTTCTATCAAAACTGAAAGTTGGATGTCGCCACACCTCGTGATTCCGCTTGAGGGCGTTGACGTAGATAGAGTCTATGCCTATTTTCTACAGCACGTAGATGAACGAGAACATCCGCACACATTCACTGATCTAGTAGCGGCATGGCTCGGATTCTGATATATATTCATTAATTGCTCTCGTCGTTCAACGGATAGGACACTAGCTTGCGGAGCTAGCAATAGAGGTTCGATTCCTCTCGAGAGCACAGGCTAGTACTAATTCAGGTGACCGAGACACATCGTTTTCTTAAATCTCAGACCAGAGACATGTTAGAAACTGCCCTAGCTCTCGTGGCTCGGTGTTCTCATTGCTTGGATATCTTTCGCATTCAAGCTTCCATTCTGCGTTCAAGAAATAAATTATTATTAGCAATATACACTAAGACCCGCATATGCGGGTCTTAAATTTAAAAACAATGCGAGTGGATAAATTATCCTTGTAGGAAGCAGGTTAAGGGCTGACTTTCTTCCTGCTGCCCTAGATGTGAATCACCTCCTTATAGTGAAAGGGTGTTCCTTCCTTGGCGCAGACAGCGAGACAGATGAAGCCTTATTCGTCTTAGCCTGCAGTCCTCGCACATGCTTTCTTCTGTGCTGTCGTGACAGACGAGTTCCTCCTTGCTGTTGTCGGCACGAATGGTTGGGGTGTAACTTCTTCTACACAGAGAACAGACCTTCGATTTTAATTGTTCCATTGACACCCTCACAACTTTTTTGTTGATTGAAAATAATGTACTCCTTCTTAAGGATACTCCTGAATTTTCTGAGTATTTCAGTTATCCCCTTTTGTCAGATATGCCAACGCAGTGTCGCTCAAATGAGTGGATTGGTGAGGGAATATGAAGAAAATAGGCCATGAAATGTGTGCTCCATGTGTTCTGTACGAGAAGATGAGATCAAAGTTAAGGGATATTCCGTGTAGGTGCCTCCACACAAAAACACCACGACCGCACTATGTTAGTGCCCAAGTCTTTATATACAAAATATCAACCTCGGGGAAAAATTGATACGACCAAATTACATCGGACTTCAATCCCGAGTGAGAGATTAGCCCAAGATGAGACAGGTGCCAGAAATGGCTTGTCCACGCAATATCGCATCAGCAACTGCGCTTTCCACATTGTCTTGGATAGCACGCCGTAATGCGCGGGCTCCGTTTTTTTGATCAAATCCATTAGTAACAAGACCTTGTATCAGAGGATCAGTAATCTCAATCGTCACGCCGCGTTCGGTTAGAAGTCGTGCATTTAGCTCATTAAGTAACAAACGTGTGATGATATGCGCATCTTCTACGGAGAGCGGATGGAAAAGAATGATGTCATCGAAACGGTTGAGGAACTCGGGGCTAAAGAGCCGTTCCCCAATTAGGAACTGCATAAGTACGTCTTTGGTTGTCTCTGGATGCGCCTCAATAAGCGCTGTACCGGCATTCGAGGTGGCAATAATGATTGCATTCTTGAATGAAACGGTCTGACCAACACTGGTGGTAAGACGTCCTTCATCAAGCACTTGCAGTAGCGTATTCCATATGATGCGGTTTGCCTTTTCGAGCTCATCGAGGAACAAGAGGCAGAAAGGGTTTTCCTCTATGGAAAGAGCGAGACGATTGATGAACTCGAGTTCGCTTACTGGAAGTGCAAACTCGGACATATCAAATCGCACCATAATACCGTCCCCGCCAAAATAATGGCGCGCGAGCATTTGCGCCGTATATGTCTTGCCACTCCCTGTCGGCCCGAGGAAGAGGAGTGATCCTATCGGTTTCCGCTTGCTCGCAACACCCGTACGCGCACGACGGAGCGCCGAAGCAATCGCGCGTACCGCTTCCCCTTGCCCAATGACCTCTGTTTGAAGCGTATCTTCAAGTGTAAGGAGAATTTCTTTTTCATTGCGCTCAAGCGCACCGAGTGGCACGCCCGTCTTTTGTGAGAGCACATGATCCACATCTGCGACAGTGACAACATTTGCGCCAATAGTCAGATCCTCGAGTAGATCGATGGATTTCTCCGGTTGGGTTTTTGTCTGAATGAGTTCATTGGTGCGACGAATGACCTCTTTCAAGACGCCTTCTTCGAAACGAACAGATGGGTATCTTTTATGTGTATAGTCATTAAGGAATTCGAGCGTCATGTCGGTCGAGAGCGATGGAATATCAATACGTTCAAAATAACGCAGAATGTCGGCTCGATCCTTCCAAAATTCAACGTATCCTTCGAAAGAGGTTACAGCAATTACCTGAAGTTCTGCCGCCCGTAAGAGCGGCACAAGCTCATCGAGCATCCCTTGATACTTCTCGGGTTCATGAATGACGGCGATTATATTGCCAGATTGACGCGCCTCGGTGAACATTCGCTCCAATCTGTCGATTGGAATATCTGCAATCGGCACCTCTATCACTTCTCGATTCTTAAGTTTTGATGGCACAAGTCCGCGATACACGTTCTTTGCGAATTGCGCGAGAATAGTCTCCTTGCCAATGCCCGGTCCGCCAACGAGGAGTACGTTATCCCTCTCTTTCCGTGAGAGGGTGCGTGTGATGAGCGCAATTGTTCCTTCGCGTCCATAAAGCTTGGTGTCACGACCCTTATATAAGGTGATACCGTACCGATGCAGTGTCGGTGACGACCCATAAGCCCATGATTTACCGATTGATCCTATTTTTACAAGATGCTCGTAAGAAAGATGAACGGGAATGATTAACAAAATAGGTAGGAGAATGAGCGCGAGTAACAATGCTACAAACCCGATTAAGATAACGATGAGACGGATGATGAAGCCGATGGTAATGAACGCAATATTGAGAATAAGCCGCTGCCACCACTCATACCCTTCAGATGAATCGCGATGCCAACCAGAGAAAAGTGTCCTGAAAAGAAGTCCTAGCGAAAAAAAATAAATGACAAATTTTATTAGTGCTCGCCAGGATTGATACCTATTATTCAAGTAGCTCAACATAGTGACAGTATACGATGAGACGTGCCTTTCTTGTATTGCTTATTTAAACGCATAATGTTGTTTCATAAAAACCCCGAATTATCAGACATTGATAATTTCATGGTTTTGAGTACGTAATCAGCAATAAAATTATTGTGATCACATAAATGATAAAGGCCCGTCGTACACAACAGGCCTTTTCTCGATTTGGTTAAGTTGTTTCCTCCTCTTTAGTTATCGGATTTTAGTTTCGGAAGTTGCCGTGATCTTTCAAGGATTTGTGCGGAACGCTCGCGCCGAATTTGAATGTATTTCCAATAGCATTCCTTGTCACAGATTTCCCCCTCGTGGAAATTGGCATAAGAAGGATGGGTAAAGATGGCATGACACATGAAACACTTTGACTCTCTCATAGACACCTCCTGGTGTGGTCTTAGTATCAATTTCGTATTGAACCTTTCAAATTATACCCAACCTATCCCCTGGCAACATTATTATAACTTCGATTGAATCAACCTAAGTGGTAAATATGCCGTCATGACATTGTGGGTATACCCACACAGCCTCGCTTCTCCTTTCGGGGTGGTGTATAACCAAAAATAGGGTTTGGTTTTAGCTTCCGTCGTTCAATGGATAGGATATCTCCCTCCGAAGGAGGTGATGCTGGTTCGATTCCAGCCGGAAGCACAAAATCATGCTCGCGCCTTCTGTATTGCCGCAGCGAGACGCGATTTTTTACGATTAGCGGTATTGTTCTTGATAACCCCGCGTTTACGCGCCTTATCGATAACAGCGTAAGCTGCTGGAAGAAGCTTGTCAGCCTCGGCAATATTCTTTGCTGCAATTGCCTTCAAGAGCAACTTGGTTGTGTCGCGTAGCGCATCTTTGCGTCGCAAGTTAAAGACGTGCTTTCGCGCCGAAGAACGAATCGCCTTCTTTGCTGAACTAGTAATAGCCATATGTCTCCTATATATACGCTACCTCCCGTTCTATGGCAAATGGTAGTACCATGAATATATGATTCGACAGATTCGCGGGAAAGTACTATCGATCGGAACGGCGAGTGTCATAATTGAGGTCATAGGATTCGGTATCGAGGTGCGTATGAACGCGCCACAAACACTTCTCGTTGGAAATGATGTCTGTGTCATGACACACCTCGCGGTCAAACAAGATGGTTTAGAACTTTATGGGTTCCTTGATGAGACCGATCGTGATTTTTTTGAATTAATCCTCTCGGTCCCTGGCATAGGACCTAAAACGGCACAAAATATGCTGCGCCGAGCGTCGTGTGACTCGATTGAAGGAGCCATTGGCACACGTGATCTTGCGTATCTCACAAAGGTTGTAGGACTTGGCAAGAAAAGTGCGGAAAAAATGCTAGCAGAACTCGCCGACAAGATTGGTCCACGCACACACGATAACGCTGATGGTGAGATCTTTGACACACTTGTTGCACTTGGCTATTCTGAACGCGAAGCACGTAAAGCACTCCAGACCATACCAGATACTGCGATTGGAAAAGATATGCGGCTGAAGGCGGCCCTCTCCTCAAGCCATTGAGGCATTCGATATGTACGAGTTCGTTAACAAGGTTGTATATATCTTAAAAAAGATAATTCCTGAGTCTATCGTGCGCCCGCTCCGGCCCTTGTATCATCGTACGCTTGTCTTTTTTATGGCACTTGTATATGGTTTCCCCGCACGAAAACTCGTGGTTATCGGCATCACTGGAACGAAGGGGAAATCGACGACTGCTGAGATGCTCTTCTCAATCCTGCGTGAAGCCGGATACAAAACTGCACTCATTTCCACTATCCGGTTCGCGATTGAAGATTTTTCTGAACCAAATCGGTATAAGATGACGCTCCAGGGGCGTGGTTTTGCGCAAGCGTTCATGCGTAAAGCACTCAATGCCAGATGTACACATCTAGTTATCGAAGTAACTTCAGAGAGTGTGATTCAGTATAGACACTGGTTCCTTGAACTTAACGCCCTTGTAGTAACAAATATACAACCCGAACATATTGAGAGTCACGGCTCATTCGAAAATTATGTCGCGGCGAAACGCGCGATTGTCGGCACGTTAGTCCGCTCACCCAAACAGACACGAATACTGGTGGCAAATGAGGACATTCCAGAGAGTCGCGCGTTCCTCTCGAAGGATGTCTCAAAATCAATAGGGTTCAGTGCGAAAGAGCTCACTAATCTCTCTGGAGACGATCGGTGTATCAGTTTTGAATATGCAAATACGCATTTCTCCCTTCCACTGCCAGGTAGCTTCAACGCAATAAATGCACTCGCTGCACTAAAAATGTCCGAGGCCTTAGGCATTCCGCTCGCAACGGCATCGATCGCACTCACGACGCTTCCTGTCATACATGGGCGTGTTGAACGAATTGAAGCCGGACAAGATTTCATCGTCATCGTCGACTATGCACATACACCAGATTCACTCCGTGCGTTGTACAGTACATTTCCCCATCAGCGAAAGATTTGTGTTCTTGGAAACACCGGCGGCGGTCGTGATACATGGAAACGCCCACTGATGGGCCGCATTGCGGATGAGGCATGCGCTGAAGTCATCCTAACGAATGAGGATCCCTATGATGAGGATCCGCGCGCCATCGTCAACGCAATGACATGCGATATGCAGCGCACACCAAAAATAATCCTGGACCGCCGTGTTGCCATTCGACACGCGCTCGCAAATGCACACAAGAACGACGTTATTCTTATCTCTGGAAAAGGTACCGACCCTTTTATCATGGGTACGCAGGGAGAGAAAATCCCCTGGAGTGACGCACAGGTCGTTCGTGAAGAACTTACACAACTTCTTAAAAAAATTTGATAGTATTCTTCTATGGAGTTCCATGATGCGTGGTTTTTTATAGGTGTTTTTGCCTTTATATTTCTTATATGGATTGCAACCGGCGGTCCGTTGCACCCTATCGCATTCACCGGCCCAACGCTTGCGGAACCCGGGGCGCTCGGTGGTGGAACCTAC
>DAICZX010000028.1 GCA_027310925.1 Candidatus Parcubacteria bacterium | reverse complement strand
ATCCATTACAATTTTAATTATAGCTCAATGCTGACAAAACAAGATTCTCGAGTCTGTCCGATAAAAAGTATCAAGTGCGGAGACGGTGGGATTTGAACCCACGAGAGGATTTCTCCCCTGCCTCATTAGCAGCGAGGTGCTTTCGACCACTCAGCCACGTCTCCGTAAAGGTCAGGATATCAAACTTGATGGACAAGGGCGAGCGATTTAGTCACGGGCCTCGCGAACTCTAGGAATCCATAGAGTAAAATATTTCACAAAATTATTTCGTCCACATAGGCTTGAAATAAAGAAAATATTCAAGGAATGCATCATGGTATTATTTCAATATGTCGTTTCTTGATTCTCTATTCGCAAAAAAGGAAAAGAGTGTCCTTGGCGTCGACATCGGCTCGTCGTCTCTGAAAGTTGTGCAGCTACGCAAGGAGCATGGGAAGGCAGTGCTTGAAACCTATGGGGAACTTGCGCTCGGTCCGTATGGCGGTTTTGAGGTTGGGCAAGCAATGAACCTTTCCGCTGAGCAAACCATCGAAACATTAAGAGATCTGCTGCGGGAGGCAAAGGTAACCACGAGGAGTTGTGGTGTTTCGATACCCTTTGCGCGTTCGCTTCTCACTCTAGTAACCTTGCCGTATCGTAAGGATCCCGCAGAACAGAAAACAGTCATTGAACTTGAGGCGCGTAAGTACATTCCCATCCCGGTGAGTGAAGTGCAGCTCGATTGGTTCATTGTGCCCAAGGCGAATCCTTCCCAGCCCACAGAAGGGGGTTCTTCGAATACCACAGCTACTCGTGAGAAAGTCGACGTGCTCCTGGTTGCCGTTTCAAATGATGAACTATCTTTACTTCAGAAGGTTGTCACGAGTACGGAACTTATCGCAAGTTTTTATGAGATTGAGATTTTCAGTACACTCCGATCGGTAGTTGAGGAGCAGGTAAAGCCGGTCATGGTGCTTGATGTTGGTGCGGCCTCAACGAAAACTTATGTCATTGAGCATGGTGTCGTGGCGTCCTCTCACTCGATAAGCGTGGGAAGCCAGGACATTACGCGCGCCATTTCGGTTTCTGGCAATCTCCCTTTTGCACGAGCGGAAGCCTTAAAAAAAGAAGAGGGTATTGGTGGCTCTGACGTGCTCGGAGGTCCAGAACTCGTCTTTTCACGTATTTTCTCCGAGGCGCGACGTGTTCTTGTGCAGTATGAAACGGCGCAAAAGAAATCAATCACTTCCATTGTACTCACGGGTGGCGGTGGGGTGACGAAAGAACTAGGTACCTACGCAAAAGGAATTTTCTCGATTGACGTGCGTGTCGCGGATCCTTTTATGAAAACCGAAGCGCCCGCTTTCATGCGGCCAATTCTTAAGGAGATCGGTCCAGAGTTCGCTGTCGCTGTTGGTTTAGCGCTCCGCAAACTTGAGGAGATATAAACATGTGTTTTACACAGGTATCCCACGTGACATTTGTGTAAGCATTGTATACTAAAATAGAAATGGACCTTCCTCACACGATACCGACTTCATTTGTTCCCCGGCCAGCATCCGCTGCCGCGCGCAAGCCACATAGCGATTTCACCGGCGCGTTTGGTTTTCTCGCATATGCAGTTCTCGGTATCACTTTCGCACTCGCAATTGGCGTTTTCCTTTATGGTCGAATTCTTGCCGCGACTCAGAGCTCAAAAGACATGATTCTCCAAAAGGCGGAAGCGGGGCTTGACCCAGCGACGGTCGAGAGCTTTGTGCAATTGCGCGATCGTCTTGACTCGAGTGAGGAACTTCTCTCAAACCATGTCGCGTTTTCCGGTTTCTTTACAGCGCTTGATACATTGTTGCCAGCAACGGTCCGTTTCACCTCTATTCAACTTTCGATTGGTACTGCCGCTCCTGGCACTACTGGCGGAGAATCCATTACTTTTGACGGTACGGGCGTCGCAAAGACTTTCAACGCACTTGCAGCTACTTCAAACGCGTTTGCCGCCGACGGGCGCATCAAGGATGCAGTCTTTTCAAACTTTGTCGTTAATAAAGATAATTCCGTGTCGTTTGCACTTTCTGCTTCGCTTGATCCGAAACTCATCGCCTTTGCATCACCGTCGTCTACTACATCCACATCCTCACTCATGACAGCGTCTTCGTCCGCACTAACACCATGACTAGCCGCATCCTTCCCATCGTAGCGCTCATAATTGCTGTCGGTATATTTTTTGGATATGTGAGTCCAACGTGGACTGGGTCGATAGCAGTAGCGAAGGCGGCTATTGCTTATGACGATCAGGCACTTTCCGCCGCAAATTCCTATTCTGTTCAACAGAATCAACTTATTCAAGCGCGCGCCGCAATTGATCCCACGAATCTCACACGACTCGCCACATTTCTTCCAAGTTCGGTCGATGATGTTGGTTTCGTTCTCGATTTGGACGCGCTTGCAGCTCGGAGTGGAATCTCGCTCTCCAATATCAATGTTATAACAAATGGAACATCTGCAGGATCTGGAAATTCAAATACCGCCGGGCTTTCGGCGGCTACAAACCCGGTTGGATCAATCGATATCTCTCTTTCTGCGGTCGGAACCTATGCTGCCTTGAATGCGTTTCTGAGTGGTGTAGAAGAGAGCGAGCGTCTTATAGATGTTCGGTCCATTACTATAGCTGGCTCCGACACTGGGGTCTATAATTACAGTATTACGATGCGTATTTACTGGCTGCGCTAAAAGTGATTTTTGAGATATGAAATCAAACACAATCGTTATCATCGTCATCACGCTCCTTCTCGCAGCCGGTGCATACTGGTACTTCTTCACGGGAACAGGGAATCAACCGCCCTTGTCCACTAATAACGTGCCTGTAAATCAGGCACAGGCGCAATTTGAGACACTAGTTGGCGACCTCAAACCGATTTCATTCAATACCAGTATTTTCTCGGATCCACGTTTCAATGCGCTTGTTGACATTACGACGACCGTCTTACCAGAACCGTCTGGTCGTCCTGATCCACTGGCGCCTATTCCTGGCGTGACTGGGCATTAAGTAATGAATCTTCTCGAGCTACTTGTTGAAAAAGGTCTTCTTTCCGCAAATGATCGTGCGAAGGCGGAGGCCGAGCTTGCGAAGCATCGTCCACTTTCCGAGACGCTTTCCGAACATGGAATTACAGTCAAGGATGCGCTTGCCGTTGCGGGTGGTTTGTACGGGTTTCCAACTCGCGTGTTGGGGGATACTCCTGCCAATGATGACGTGCTCAGCTATATTCCAGTTGATTCGGCACGCTATTATGGATTCGTGCCGCTTGATATCGTAGAGGGCGCACTTGAGGTTGGCATTACTGATCCAGACAATATAGAAGCGTTTGATGCGCTGCAATTCATATCGGGAAAAATTGGCATACCCTACAAAATCGTTCTCATTACGAAGGATGATTTCAATCGTGTACTTGACGCGTATCAAAATCTCTCGGGTGAGGTCGGCAAAGCACTTTCTGAATACGAAACGGTTTCGAAACCTCCTTCCGCCGGAGCGCCTCCGACCTCGGGAACGCCAGTTTCCTCGGGAGACTCGATTACGTCTACGGGCGAGGCACTTAATCTCTCTGGCCCTCGTGAGTCTTTAAAAGAAGACGCTCCTGTCACAAAAATCGTCTCAACGCTACTGCGTTATGCCATTGAAGGGCATTCATCCGATATTCATATTGAACCTTCGCCAACAAAGACGCGGGTTCGTTTTCGTACCGATGGTATTCTCCATACTTCTCTTGAGTTGCCGCGGAACGTGCACGAGGCAGTCGTCGCGCGCGTCAAGATACTTGCGAAACTACGCCTTGATGAAAAGCGTAAGCCGCAAGACGGACGTTTTTCCGCATCCGTTGAAAAGCATCGTATCGATTTTCGTGTCTCCACATTTCCGACTGAATTCGGTGAGAAGGTTGTGATGCGCATTCTCGACCAGTCGACCGCGACGGCGACTCTGGATTCAATCGGATTTTCAAAAGAGCAGCTTACCTCCGTCCGTACCATGATGCAGGCGCCCTATGGCATCATTCTCATTGCCGGACCGACCGGGTCTGGGAAATCGACTACGCTTTTTGCGATGCTCTCCGAGCTTGATCGTGAGAAATTCAATGTTGTTTCACTTGAGGATCCGGTTGAATACGAAATTCCCGGAGTCGCGCAAAGCCAGGTACGGCCGGAAATCGAGTATACATTTGCGAACGGACTGCGCTCTATCCTCCGCCAAGATCCGGATATCATCATGGTTGGCGAAATTCGCGACAAAGAAACTGCGGTGCTCGCGGTGCAGGCGGCGCTAACCGGTCACCTTGTTTTTTCTACCATTCATACCAATACCGCTGCAGGGGCAATCCCGCGTCTTATCGACATGGGTGTCGATCCATTTTTTATTGCGCCGACACTCGTTTCCGTCATCGGGCAACGATTAGTTCGTAAGATTTGCGAAGGCGCTGGGAAGGCCTTCCCGGTCACGGAAAGTGTAAAGGAACTAATTGAACGGGATTTTGCCGACTTGCCCGAGAAGTATCGTCGCGAATTACCACCGTTCACCCAGTTCTATCACGCAGGATCGACGGATGAATGTCCGAATGGCACGCGTGGCCGTACCGCAGTTTTTGAGGTGCTACGTATGGATAAGGATCTTGAAAAAGTGGTGTTGAAAGAGCCGGTCGAAGAGAGTGTGTATGCCGTCGCACGGGCGGGCGGTATGTTTACCATGCGTGAAAGTGCCATCTTAAAGGCGCTCGCAGGGGAGATTCCTTTCGAGGAGGTCAATACGCTTGGCGGGGAACTTCTCCCCGTCGGGGACACGAATTGACGTACGGACGTAGTATACTTTCACCAATGACCTATCGCGTGTATCTCGTCGACGATGATAAATTTCTCCTTGATCTCTATGCGGTCAAATTTAAGAATGCCGGGCATGACGTAAGTGTGTTTGGTAGCGGCGAGGAACTTTTGGCAGCTCTCCAGAAAGGGGACACGAAGGCGCCGGACGTCATTCTTATTGATCTTATTATGCCAGGCATGGGTGGCTTTGGCGCACTTGAGGCGATACGCAAGAATCACCTTGCCCAAGACTCGAAAATTATTGTCCTTTCAAATCAAGGTCAGGATTCTGATTTTGGGAAGGCGAAACAGTTCGCCGTTGATGGTTATATCGTAAAGGCATCTGCCATTCCGTCCGAGGTGCTCACTGAGGCCATTCGTATCGTTGAATCCACACCATCTTCCACGGGGGTTTCCCCTTAGTACCATATGGCTATCGAAAAACGTCTCATGGAACTCCTTAATGTTGTCGTCGCGGAAGGCGGCTCGGATCTCCATATTTTTGCTGGAGGGTCACCCATGATCCGTGTTGCGGGTGAATTACTATCACTCGCTAAATATCCCGCATTCACGCCCGATGATACCGAATCAATGCTCAAGAGCGTCGTGCCACCGGATCGTTGGGACTCTTTTAAGAAGGATCAGACTATCGATCTTTCCTATGCACACAGCGCAAATGAACGTTTTCGCATCAACGGTTACCGTGTGCAAGGGGCGACCGCGCTTGCGCTTCGGCTCATACCGTCTTCTTCTCGTTCATTTTCTGAACTCAACTTGCCTTCGGTGCTCGAAGTTTTCACACAGCGTGAACAGGGTTTCTTTCTTTGCGTCGGTCCGGTAGGACAGGGAAAATCAACGACACTTGCGGCCATGATAAATCGTATCAATGAGACACGCGCAGAACACATCCTCACCATCGAAGATCCAGTCGAGTATCTCTTTGTGCAGAAAAAGTCACTCATAAACCAGCGCGAGATTCACATAGACGCGCCCGACTTTCATGCCGCACTGCAAAGCGCGTTCCGTGAGGATGTAGACGTCATCATGGTTGGCGAAATGCGCGATTATGAAACTATTTCGTCGGCAGTGACTGCTGCTGAAACCGGTCACCTTGTATTCTCAACGCTTCATACTAACAATGCGGCGCAGACTATTGACCGTATCATCGATATGTTCCCAGCCGAACAGCAGGATCAAGTGCGTGTGCAGTTAGCGGGTTCTCTCGCGGCCATCTTCTCCCAACGGCTTATTCCGCGCATCTCGGGCGGACTCATCCCAGCGTACGAGCTCCTTATAAATAATAATGCGGTGGCGAACCTTATTCGCGGTGGGCAGACCCATGAGATCAGCGGCATTATTCAAACTTCGTCGCAGGAAGGTATGATCGATATGGATCGCATGCTTTCGGATCTTGTGCACCGGGGTGAGGTGACCGTCGAACATGCCTACGAACACGCTATGGATCCGAAGACCTTCGAGCATTACCTCTAGACCATGCTTTTCAAATACCACGCGATTGATCAGGACGGACAGGAGCGCGACGGAACCATAGAGGCTCCTTCGCAGGAGGTGGCGATTTCGGCGCTCCAGCGACGCAATCTTATTATTTCTGCAATCGGTTCTGCGGAAAAGCACTCGGTGCTCGATATGGATATAGCGCTTTTCAATCGAGTATCCAATAAGGAAATCGTCATTCTCTCCCGTCAGATAGCGACCCTGTTTGAGGCGCAGGTCTCGGCGCTTCGCGTATTTCGCCTTCTTGCCGCCGAAGTTGATAACAAGTATCTTGCAACCATTCTTTCGACCGTCGGGGACGACATTCAGGGAGGAACTCCAATTAGTAAGGCTCTGCAGCGCCATCCGAAGGCTTTCTCGGCGTTCTATGTGAACATGGTTCGCGCGGGAGAAGAGTCCGGGAAATTGTCGGAGACATTCAATTACCTCGCCGATTATCTCGACCGTTCCTACGATCTCATTAGTAAAGCTGAAAACGCACTTATTTATCCGATTTTTGTCATCGGGGTCTTCTTCGCGGTAATGACCCTCATGCTTACGATCGTTATACCGAACATCACCGCCGTTTTAGTCGATTCTGGACAACCGATACCAATCTATACGCAAATTATTATTGGATTATCGAACTTCATCATCCACTACGGTATTTTTGTGCTCATAGCGCTTATCGGCCTCGGTGTTTATGCGTGGCAACTTGGGAAGACCGAACGCGGGAAACTGATGCTCGACAGTCTGAAGATCGGCATCCCCTATGTCGGGGACCTTTATCGGAAGTTGTATCTCTCGCGTATCGCAGACAACTTCGCCACCATGCTTCTCTCGGGCGTTTCGGTTGTCGAGGCGATTGAGATTACATCCTCGGTTGTTGGCAATGCCGCGTTTAAGGTTATTCTTGAGGAAGTCGGCAAGGACGTGAAAGGGGGGGCTTCCATTTCGGACTCGCTTGCCAAACATCCTGATATACCAGGTATCATGGTCGCCATGACTCGTGTCGGTGAGGAGACGGGTGAGCTTGGCAAGATCCTTACGACACTCGCAAAGTTCTATAACCGCGAAGTGCAAAATGCCGTCGACACGTTGGTCGGACTTATCGAGCCGATTATGATTGTGGCTCTCGGGCTCGCCGTTGGCATATTGGTTGCCGCCGTTTTGCTTCCGATTTATAACCTCGCGAACGCCATATAGGGCGTTATCCACACCCACTATTCCACTAACGACTTGCGTCCAGTACAATTAACCTATTAGTCACCTATAATAATTTATGTACAAAAATCGTTTCCGAGGCTTCACTCTTATCGAATTACTCGTCGTAATCGCCATCATCGGTATTCTCTCGGCAGTCGTGCTTGCGTCTCTTAATACTGCTCGTACGAAGGGTAATGTTGCAGCTGCTCTCTCTAATCTTGCATCAGTACGCGTTCAAGCCGAACTCGATTACACGAATCTTGGTAATTCTTACAATACAAGTAACGCTGCTGTTTCTTCGTGTGCAGCTCCTTCAACAAATAACAGTATTCTTTACGACCAGACGATTCAGAACGCACTTACTGGTGCTGAGACTGACGGTGGTGGTGCAGGCGATTGCGGTATTACAGCAAATGGTTCAGCCTATTCGATCGCATATCCTCTTCCGTCGACTGGCACCGGTTCCGCCCTTGCGCAGTGTATTGATAGTACTGGGGTAGCAAGAACTACCACGTCTGCTGGTGTCCCCTATACGGGATTGATAGGTACAGATGGAGCACATGCAGCGGCTGGAGCGACTGTCTGCAACTAATTTTCTTTTGTCGAATGCATAACAGAAACTCACGGAGTATCCGTGAGTTTCTGTTATAATACATGCATGTTTATTCTCTCGGTCGCGACATTGTTCGCGTTCGGCGCTATCATCGCGAGTTTTATAGGCGTGCTTGTTGCGCGTCTTAACACTGGCCAGAGTTCTCTTTCGGGTCGTTCGCATTGTGATGCCTGCAACGAGACGCTTCGGCCGGCCTCACTCATCCCCGTCCTATCGTATTTTGTTTCGAGAGGTCGTGCGCAATGCTGCGGTACACGCATCTCATTTATTGCGCCGTTAAGCGAAATGAGTTTCGGCGGACTCTTCGTTCTCGCATATCTTAAGATCGGTCTCGTTAGCGTATTGCCACTCACGTTGCTCTCACTATCAATAATGCTCGCGCTTGTCCTGTATGACCTTGCGCACCAAATACTACCCCCCTGGTTTCTTGTGGTATTCGTACTCACGGCCGCGGTGACGGGTTTCATAGCTTCGCCGTCACCGGCCGCCTTTTGGGGGACAATCCCCACTGCGTTGCTTATTGCGGCATCTCTCGCACTAATCCACCTCCTCTCGCGCGGTCGTGCCATGGGACTCGCTGACGCGCCGTTTGCGTTCGGGTGCGCTCTCCTTACTGGCTCAGCAGCATTGACTGGATTTGTTTTTTCATTTTGGACTGGCGCAGTTATTGGGATAATCATATTGGCGCGGAGGCCTCGTGGCTCTAGAATGGGAGTTGAGGTTCCGTTTGCGCCATTCCTGGCCGCCGGTTTCCTTCTCGCGTACTTTACCCAATGGAATCTATTCACACTCATCGTGGCTTTACACTAATAGAACTTTTGGTCGTGACGGCAATTATTCTCGTCGTGACGGCAATTACGATTACCAGTCAGGCTTCTTTTAATAAGACCGTTATTCTTGCGAATACAGCATATGATATTGCGCTTGCGACACGTTCTGCAGAAAACTTTGGACTCGGTGGTCATTCTAATAATAATAGTATCGAGAACGTTGGATATGGCGTTCACTTTGATATAGGGGAGCAAAATTCTTTTCTCATCTTTGCGGATACATATACAGGGTCGGGAGGTTCTTGTCATCCACCGGGAAGTGTTCTTGATAGTCCTGACACTATTTACGGTGATTGTGTTTACACTGCAGGTAAAGATACGCTGGTAAATCCTTACACGCTTGAGAACGGCATCACGATAAATGATCTCTGTGTCCAGAAAAATTCGTCTTGGACTTGCGGCCAGTTAACACTTGATGTTGTATTTTCGCGACCAAATGGAGATGCCATAATTAGCAGTAACGGATCTGTACCCCCTCCCTCCTCGCCTTACACGAAAGCGTGTATTGCTGTTATTTCACCCCAAGGTGGAGTTCGTGCTGTTTTGATCGACACATTGGGGGAAATAAACGTGGATAATTCTCCATGCCCATCATGAAAAACGATATGACAAAAGGATTTACACTCATCGAACTTATGGTTGCAATTGGATTATTCGCGTCTGTTATGACGATAGCCGCAAGTGCTTATCTTATAATGATCCATATTAGCCAACGGGCCCAAGCTATTGCAACCGGGATCGACAACGTCTCCTTCGCGCTTGGGAGCATGACGCGTAACATTCGTTCCGGCTCAAATTATTGTGGCGGGTCACAGGCACTCTGTCAGAGCTCGAGCTTCACATTCACAGACGCAACCAATCAGTCGGTTACGTATACTTTTAATCAACCAACCAACACCGCAAACGGATCAATACAAGAAACAATAAATAGCGGTTCGCCAATTTCTCTCACTGATCCCTCGGTGGATATTACTCGACTTAATTTTTATGCGTCTGGCGTCGAGTCATACAACCAAAGTGGGGACATACTTCAGCCTTACGTTACGATTATTGTCTCCGGAACGGTCTCCGCTGGTCCAGGGAGCATCCCGCAACATTTTAACATTGAGTCAAGCGCAGCATGGCGCGGTTCCGATATATGAATACAAAAGGATTTACCCTTATCGAAGCCATGGTTGCAATAGCGATCGTCGCGCTTGCGATCGTAGGACCAATGTATACTGCAAATAGCGCCATTGTTGCAGCCGAGCTCTCGAACGATCAAATCACCGCCTCATATCTCGCACAAGAGGGAATCGAGTACGTACGTACGATGCGTGACGATGCATACCTAAGCGCGTATGCGATAGACCTGGGCACCTCTCAGTACGCTCCGCTTGATGGTTGGAACAACTTTCTCAAGGGCAACAATGGTCCAAGCAACCCATGGTCCATTAGTAAGTGTTTTAATCAGAGCCCCAATAAAACTTGCACACTCGACGCCAGTCCGAGTCAGTCGATGAGCGTTGCTCTTAACCAATGTAACACCAGTGCGGAGAATTGCAGCCCACTTTATCTTGACCCATCTTCTGGCATTTATTCAACTACTAATTTATCGGGGACGCTAACACCATTCACGCGCACATTCCAAGCCGAAAGCATATCTGGTGTGCCTCTTGACACAAATGGAAATCCGGTTGAAATTCTAATACAATCGATCGTCACATGGAATTTCCACAACAATACATACACGGTAACGGTTACCGATCACTTGACGCCATGGCAATAAGAAAAACACAACAGGGATTCGCGCTCCTCATCGCCGTTATCTTTATGGCGGTTATGCTCAGTCTTGGCGTTGCGCTTGGTTCGCTCGGTTATAAGCAGGAGACACTCGCTTCTACAGGCGTAGAGTCGCAATATGCGTTCTATGCGGCCGACGCCGCACTTGAGTGCATCCTATATTATGACCAACGTGAGAACTCTTTCGCCTACCAACCACCAAATCCGCCACCATCGCAGCCATCAGTAGAGTGTGATGGTGCTCCACCGGTTAGCTCGTCAATAGTTGCGGAAAACCTATCATATTGGGAACTCACGTATCGTTTCTTGTTAGATAACAACACAGGTAATCCGCGCTGCGCTGATGTCACAATTTATAAATATGCTACGGCTTTGCCGAATGGTATAACCACCTATATTTTCTCGCAGGGCTACAACGTAGCTTGTAATACGGTGACGAATTCAAATGGCGTAAATTTTGTGTCAAGTGGTCTCGATTCCCACTATTGATATAATAGTGGTGAGCATATGGCTTCCAAAAAAGCGGAGGAACGTGCGGCAAAACTTCGCGAATTACTCGCGTACCATGCCCACCGATACTACACACTAGATGCACCGGAACTTCCGGATGGCGTCTATGACGCACTGCATAGCGAGTTACGCGAGATTGAGAGGCGGTATCCAGAACTCATACAAACAGATTCAGTTACCCGGCGCGTCATAGGTGAGCCGCTGCCGTTCCTTAAAAAAGTCAAGCACTCGGTGCCACAATGGTCTTTCAACGATGCTTTTTCAGAAGAGGAGGTACGCGCGTTTGATAAACGTGTTCGTAAGATGGTTGAGGGTACGCCGAGCTACGATCTTGAACTCAAAATCGATGGGCTTAAAATTGTCCTTACCTATGAAAAGGGCTTACTTGTACGTGCCGCAACGCGTGGCGATGGCATTACCGGCGAAGATGTCACCCACAATGTCCGTACGATTCGCGAAGTGCCGGAGCGTCTCGGACGTCCCGTCGACCTCACGGCCGAAGGTGAGGTGTATTTTGCGCGTTCCGGCTTCTCGCGGCTAAACGCCGTCCGAAAGGTACGTGGCGAGCCTGAATTTGCGAATCCGCGCAACGCCGCGGCGGGTTCTATTCGTCAGCTTGATCCGAAGATTGCGGCGATGCGTCCTCTCGGTGCGTTTGTGTACGATGTTGCTGCAACATCAGAAATATTCCCTCCGACGCAAAGTGAAGAGCTCGCATATCTCATGGAACTTGGTCTTCCCGTCAATTCAGAACATCGTCATGCCGATTCCCTCGAGGAGGTTTTCTCATATTGGCGGACATGGCGGGGAAGCGCACGAGAAAAGGTCGATTACCAGATTGACGGCATTGTGCTGAAGGTCGAATCACATACAGAACAGGAGACACTCGGCTACACCGGCAAAGCGCCACGTTTTGCCATCGCGTATAAATTCCCGCCAGAACAGGTTGAGACGGTTATCGAGGACATTACCCTTCAGGTTGGGCGTACGGGGAAGCTTACGCCAGTCGCACATCTGCGTCCGGTTGCGGTTGCCGGAACGACCGTTGCACGCGCAACGCTTCACAACGAAGACTTCATAAAAGAAAAGGACATTCGTATTGGCGATACGGTGATTCTGCAAAAAGCGGGTGACATTATTCCAGAAATTGTCTCAGTCATGAAAGAGCTTCGACCGAAAGGAGCAGATATATGGAATTTCCCAACCCATTCGACGCTGTGTGGAGGTGATGGCGGAATTGAACGTGTACCAGGAGAGGCGGCGCATCGGTGCAGAAGAGCTGGTTCCTTCGAGCAGCAGGCGCGCAAGTTAATTCACTTCGCCGGCAAGCATGCGCTTGACATCGACGGATGCGGCCGTGAGACGATACGACTTCTCGTGGAACGTGGCCTCATTTCCGATTTCGATGACCTTTTCGAATTAACAAAGGAAGAATTGCTCGAACTCGAAGGTTTCGAAGAAACAAAAGCAGCGAATCTCGTGACGGCGATCAAATATGCCAGAAAAACATCACTCGATCGTTTTCTGGTCGGCCTTAGTATCCCACATGTAGGCGAAGAAATTTCCTCTCTTCTTGCTGCGCACTTCGGAACACTTACTGCGCTTAGCCGTGCGAGCGGAGAATCGCTCTCGAGCATACCAGGAATTGGTCCGATTATCGGAAATTCGGTCGCCGAGTGGTTTCAAGATGTGAATAATCGCGCGCTTCTTGCGCGACTTAGGAAGTACATCACGATCAAAAAGATCTCCACACCCTCGAGAGGGTCCTTGACCGGGCAGACGGTAGTCATAACGGGCACATTACCGAATCTTTCGCGTGAAGATGCCGTGGCAAGAGTGCGTCAGGCCGGTGGAAAAGTCTCCAGTTCTGTCTCCGTAAAAACTTCTTTTGTTGTTGCGGGAGAGGAACCCGGTTCAAAATTTACAGAAGCAAACCGACTCGGCGTCCTCGTCATTGATGAAGCCGACTTCCTTAAGAAGCTCGGATCGTGATAGAGTGCCTCCATGGCGACAGCAGCGGAAGTAAAAAAGCTCGCGGCACTTGCGCGTATTAAGGTTGAAGACGCAGAGCTTGAGAAGTTCACTAAAGAATTCGATGCAATACTCGCGTATGTCGGGCAGCTTACACAGCTCGACCTCCCACAGGATGTCCATGAAGAGAAACCTCTCTTACGCAACGTCATGCGTGAGGATGGCGAACCGCACGTGTCCGGTGCGTATACCGCAAAACTTACTGAACAATTTCCTGCGCATGACGGAGATGCACTCTCGGTGAAGCAGATTATTTCTCATGACTAAATTGAATGAGATGACGATGGTTGAGGCGGCCCGCGCGTTGCGTACGCGTGAATGTTCCGTGCGCGAACTTTGGGACGCGTGCGTCAACGAGGCACATGTGCGTAACAAAGAACTCAATGCGTTTCTTGAGGTTTTCGATACCGATGATGCAGCACTACGTGCCGCGCAGAAACGCATCGATACCGAAGGCGCAAAAGCACCTCTACTCTGCGGCATTCCGCTTGCACTCAAGGATAATATTTTGCTCGAAGGAAAGGTGGCAAGTGCGGCATCGAAGGTGCTTGAGCATTACCGGGCAACCTACGACGCGACGGTTGTGAAGAAATTGAAAGATGCCGGTGCGATCTTCGTCGGGCGTACCAATATGGATGAGTTTGCCATGGGCTCTTCGACGGAGAATTCTGCCTTCGGCCCCTCAGTAAATCCATATGACGCGGGGCGGGTACCCGGCGGCTCTTCCGGCGGTTCCGCAGTCGCGCTTGCCGCGCACCTCGCGCTTGCCGCTCTCGGCTCTGATACCGGCGGCTCTATACGTCAGCCGGCGGCATATACCGGTATCGTTGGATTGAAGCCAACCTACGGTGCCGTTTCTCGTTCGGGGCTTATAGCGATGGGCTCGTCACTTGATCAGATCGGTCCTTTGACCGCTACCGTGGAAGACGCCCGCATACTTTATGAAACGATTCGCGGCAAAGACATAATGGATTCGACGACGATTCCAGATAACCTCTATCCTGCGCATTCGGTCTCAAAGAGTCTGCGCATTGGCGTGCCGAGGCATCTTCTCGGAGATGGCATTGATGCGGACGTGCGCGCCGTGTTTGATGCCTCACTCGACGGACTCGTGCGCGCCGGACATGTTCTCGTTGATATCAAGCTGCCGATGAGCGCACACGCACTCGCCGCGTATTACGTCATTATGCCCGCTGAGGTTTCGACCAATCTTGCGCGACTCGATGGTATCCGTTATGGACTTGCGGAGCGCGGGGAAACCCTGCTCGATGATTATATTCTTTCGCGCACTAAGGGATTCGGGGAGGAGCCGCGCCGTCGCATTCTACTCGGTACCTTCGTACTCTCATCGGGTTATATTGATGCCTATTACCGCCGAGCGGATGCTATGCGCACCGTGCTACGTCGCGAGTATTCCACAGCCTTCGAAGAAGTTGATGTCGTCGTTTTCCCGACGACGCCTTCCCCCGCATTTACCTTTGGTGAGAAAAGTGATCCGCTCTCAATGTATCTCGGAGACATTTTCACAGTGACCGCGAATCTTACCGGCATGCCGGCGATTTCTGTTCCGATGGGTTACGTCAATCGAGCGGGAGTGTCGCTTCCCGTCGGTATCCATTTTACAGCGCCGCATCAGGCAGAAGACGTTCTTTTTGCAATTGGCAGCGCAGTGGAGAAGGCAAATAACGTCTAGTATTTTTCGCTATACTAGTAAATGCGATGCATGCTGCCACACAGATAAATGTCGAGTATTTTTTTCGCTTATTGTACGAATGCTTCCATGGCGCGTGCATTTCGATCAATACCGCAGAACTTTCTGCACTACTCGCACAGATTTGGATATGGGTTATCACAATCGGTTATATCATTTCGATCATAGGGCTTTTCGTCATTATCTATTCGATAGTGCGTCTTTTCGAGCTACGCGAACGCGAGGAAAAATATTACAACACCATTCTCGTTGCGTCAGAGGCGGCTGGAGGTGCCCACCCGCGCTGGGAGCGCATTCAGTCGCTTGTCGAAGGCGCGAATCCGAGCGCATGGCGCGAGGCGATTATCGAGGCCGACATCATGCTCGACGATATGCTCACGCGACAGGGATACGTCGGTGAGAGCGTCGGTGAGAAATTGAAAGCCGCCGATCCCGGGCATTTCAAGACGATCCAGGATGCCTGGGAGGCGCACAAAGTCCGCAATCAGATAGCGCACGAGGGCTCCTCTTTCGACCTCACCGAATCGCTCACGCGCCGCACCATCGCGCGTTTCGAGTCCGTCCTACACGAGTTCAAAGTGATCTAGGTTTTAATTTGGTGCAAATATTGTTGTTTTAGCTACTTTTTTGTTACATTATGGTGTAATGGATATTAAAATAACGAAGGCCGAAGAAAATCGGTTGAAGCAGGAATTGGAGAAACGAACGGACATAGAGGCAACGCGAATGAAGCGGTATTTGGCGATGCCCGATCTTTCGCGAACTCCACATAATCCGCTATATGAGCTCGTGCAGCGCATCCAGGCTATTCCCGATTTTAAGAACTACGATGTGATTGAGATACCTGAAATTATTGGTACGGACATTGTCTTCGATCTTTTCAACTTCCCTAAGGACCATCCAGCCCGTTCAAAATCCGACTCGTATTTTGTCAATGACACGCACGTGTTGCGTACACACACTACGGTGATGTGGTACTACTGGCTTAAAGAAGAGAGCGTTCGGAAAAAAATTGTGGCAGGCGAGGCGGTCGGGGCGCTCTCCTTCGGTAAGGTATACCGAAAGGATGAAATTGATCGACGGCATATGAACGTATTCCATCAGATTGATGGCTGGTATCTTGCGCCCAAAGAGAAGGGGATCATCACCATTGAAGACCTCAAAAAAGTTCTTTCTGATATAGCCAGAGCGGCGTTCGGTCCGAATGTGAAGTATCGCTTCAACCCGGACACCTTCCCGTACACTGATCCTTCCCTTGAGATGGAAGTCGATAAAGACGGTAACGGCACATGGGTCGAAGTGTTGGGTGCGGGCGTGGTGAAAGGGAGTGTGCTCGATAACCTTGGCGTCGACTCGTCGATATGGAACGGTTGGGCTTTCGGCTTCGGTCTTGAGCGACTCGCCATCATCTCAATGGAGCTACCGGATATCCGGCTTTTATGGTCAGGTGATGAGCGTGTCAAGAAACAGTTGAAGCTCGGGCAAGCTTTCAAAGAGGTGAGCAAGTATCCGCCCGTTGTTCGCGATATCTCTTTTATCGTTCGGAAAGAATTCATACCGAATAATTATTTTGATCTGGTACGCGATATTGCTGGCGATTTGGTCGAAGAAGTGAAGCTAATTGATACCTATCAAAACGAAAAGAAATTGGGCGTGGGTGCCGTAAGCTATGCCTATCGTATTACGTATCGCAGCGTTGAACGTACTCTCACCAATAATGAAGTAAACGAGTTTCATAAAAAACTTGAAGCAGCCACGGCAGTGACATATGACGCAACCATTCGGTAGCGTCTTCCTTAAAAACACAGAATTGAGTGCAACAATGACGCCAATATGAGTCTGGAAATGTCCGCTTACCCGTTCCTCTTATCGCGATTCTTCGAGTCATGGTTCTGTAGAGGATTATTGCTTAACATGGTTCCTTGTGTATACTTTCTAATAGCGGGGTAGAGGAGAGGTACCTCGGGAGGCTTGAACAATTCGGGCGTTTGCGCGAGTAATTGCGCATAAGATCATCTGCCAAATTCGGTGAAACCCTCGCGCCCATAAGCGCACGGCAATACCGAGCCAAGCCTTTCTCAGTAAGGAGAAGGGAAGGTGTAGAGACTAGACGGTAGACACCCTTCGTGGGTGAAGGCATAGTCCAGACCACAAATCAAATGTGCAAGAGCAACGAAAGTTGTAGTGGTAAGCATAACCTCCAGACGTCGGTTCGATTCCGACCCCCGCAACACGGTTGTGGCGCCAGGAACCAGTACCGTTCCCCGTCAAAGTCGGTACTGTACCGGCGCCCCTGTTCAGCTAGAAATGCGAGCAAAAACTACGAAAGTGGTTTTTGCGTTTTCAGCATATACAACGTATTTTTAGTTCGACTCCTTTTCTCGCAACACGGTTGTGACGCCAGCATTGCCCGTCCGTAGCCTTGGCGAAGGAGGGGAACCAGTGCCGACCCCCATCAGGGTCAGTACAGTACCGCTCGGCATCACGTACGCAAAAGCCGCTCGAAAGAGCGGCTTTTGCGTTTTGAGAATCAAGCTATACTTGAAGCATGAAAGAGAATTTCCCAAAACCTACTACATCGAGTGAGAAAGAATCTGCTCTCGATGCACGAGAAAAGATACTCACTCATCATGCAGAATACGCAATCACGGCATTTGAAAAATATGCAAAGGAGAATAACCTTAATCTCGAATCAGTAGAGACCGTTAGGCGCCTATTTGAAACGCTCACTGAGCAAGGTATTCGAAACAGTGCTGTTTTTGAAGCAAAAGAAGTTGGCGCATCTTTCCCGTGGACAGTCGTCCGCGTGGGAGATATTGCACGAGAATTGCAGCAATCCTCTGACAAGATTCCTGCTGCGGAGAAAAATCGAGAAGAAGCTGAAGATGCTGGGGCTGAGAAGAAATCAAAAAAAGAATTTGTTTTCGGGACATTCTTGAACCCTCAAAATGGCAATCAATTCTGCTTCTTCGAAGAAGTGATGCATCAGGTCGTTGCACGTTTGCCACGCGCGCTTGAAGCACTTTCTGAGAGAAGAGATCCTGAATCAGACGAGCTCTACGTACTCGGTTCTCCATCGAATGAATATGGATCGGTATCAGATGAGTTCGTAGAAGCAATGCACGGCGATCATGCGTTTGAACAGTTCGGCAAGGCCTATGCTGTTTTTGTCGATTCTGTTCTATCTGCGGATAAGGTAAGCGCGAAAACCGATGTGCTGTTTTCTGGCCTCTCGATGGGTGGAAGCCTTGCAGCCGAAACCGCAGCACAGGTTTTGAAAGACGGGATAGCCACGCAGTCTCAAGACGAACGCGACATCAAACCATTCTTAAATGTTCGTCTTGATGTTCCTGTAGGGCCGAGTGATCTCCCGACTTCGAGGAAGCGATGGCAATTGCCAGCAGGATTTGCGCTCGACGGTCTCTACAATCTTCTTACGAACCCCTACGCTCGTACTGCTACTTTTAGAGAGAAACCGTTTATGGATAAGGTGGATACACGAATGGCTGAACAGGGGATATCTAAGAACATGAGTAAGGAGCAGGAAGCTTTGAAAAAAGAAGCTATCGCAGAAATCATAGGAAATTTGCGCGACGGAGTTCCTCTACCTCCTGAAGTGCGTTCGACTGAAGTCGTGGGCATGTACGATCCAGCCATGTTTCAAACTTCTGCTCTCGAGAAAGCGAAAACTCAACGTGAAGAACACAAAGGTTCTCTCGGCGCTGGGCTTGTGTCCGATACACCGGAGCACAGGAAATTCGCCATAGCGATGGGACATTCCGTTCCGTTTTTTCGCGAAAATGAAATGCATCGGATCGCAAAGACTGCAAATGCGATTGATGAACTACAGTCTGTTGTATAAGTTAATACAGTACCGCCCCGCCTGTTTGCTTATCGGGACTCGCCCAAAATCCTTCAATCATCCCAAAACCGACCCATACCGGCCCCCGTCGACGAAGAGGGAAGAAGAGAGCCGACAGAACCTTTGGATTGCTTGCGGTGGCGGGTACAGTACCGACACGGGCAACACGGTTGTGACGCCAGGAACCAGTACCGTTCCCCGTTGGGACCAGTACAGTACCGCTCGGCATCACGTACGCAAAAGCCGCTCGAAAGAGCGGCTTTTGCGTTTTGAGAATCAAGCTATACTTCATCCATATGGAGAAAGGACCCAAATTCATTGGTAGAGCCTATGGCGAGGAGGAGTTGGCTCAAGCGGAAAAGTCTTTGGAAAGGTGGGCAAAAGAATCTGCCGCGCCTGTCGAGGGAGAAGAGGAGAAAACCGAAGAAGATCATGCGTATATTGATAAGGCAAATGATCTGTTGCGGCGTCGTCTCGCTAATCTCGGTATTCCATACACACCGATACCTTCTGAGAAGATTCACATGCTGTCAGCCGAAGCGTATGAAAAGCGACTCGGGAATAGTGTCGATCATGGCTTCGCCTCCGCATTTGACGATGCGATTTTCGTAAATAAGAACAAACATCATGGCGGAGCTGACTTGCTGGATACTCTGATTCACGAAATGACCCACCGCGCATCAAAGCATAGGTTCTTCGGAAGTGAAGAACACGGAACGGTTCCTGCACGGATCGGTTATCAGCTTGCGTCCCCATGGAAGGAACCAGAAGGTCGTGCGGCTCTCACGGGATTTAATGAGATCGTGACGGAGTACATGGCGGTCAGGATTCTAGAGGCGACTAAGGAAGAACTTGAGCAGGAACTCGGCATCGCCAACAAAGATATTGAGGGATTTCAATATGGGTACGCGCAGTATAATGATGTTTTTTCTAAAATTGTTAGAGGAGTGGCGGCGACTAAAGGGATTTCTGTAAGAGAAGTGATGGATGATTTCGAACGCGGACAGTTTGCCGAGAGTCTATTTTCCCTAAAAGCCATTGAAGCGACCTTTGGGAAGAGCTCGCTCAGAGTCCTCGCATGTCTTGGGGTATTACGTGATTCCGCTGAGCGAGAAAAAGTTGATGTCCTTGTTGAACGTTACTTCAGTTCTGACAATCAGGATGAGAAAGTAAACCTTCAGAAAGAAGTTCGTTCCTCGTTTGAAGAAGCGTGGCACACGCAGATGGCTCAAGGTGAAGAGGGTAATTCGTGACGTAGCATTTTTTAGTACAGTACCGCTTCTCCTGTTCGTCGTTCAAAACCTGCTGGAAACCTTTCAATCATCTCAAAACTGATCTATACCGGCCCCGTCGCTAAAGAGGGAAGAGAGAGTGCGAAAGAACCTTTAGATTGCTTGCAGTGACGGGTACCGTACCGCCTCCCGCAACACGGTTGTGACGCCAGGAGCCAGTACCGTTCCCCGTCAAAGTCGGTACAGTACCGGCGCCCCTGTTCGACTAGAAAAGCACGCAAAAACCACTTTCGTGGTTTTTGCGTTTTCAATATATACAACGTATTTCCATTTGGAATCGAACAGGATTTTTGAGCCCTCTCTTTACTAGTAGTTGATTTTAATATACCGTCCAACTCGGTGTCGAATTTAATCGACACGGGCCAAAGCGTTGCTTTAAACGCGTAATCGTGATCTTGTCCTTTCAAAGGAGAATAACCAATGAAGCCAATTATTCCACTGCCAGGAGAAGACCTCCTGGAACTGGGGAAGCGCTGTAACGCCGTCTATGTCTGCTCGAAAGTCGGCTCTCTACGCAATGGGCCTCTGGTCGCCTACGCGGGGAAAGACGGCAAAGGACGGAATCTTGTCGGAGACATCTACTTCAACTTCCGGCGCATCGAAGTTCATCCAAGGGCGGTCGAGGCGTATGCCGAGGCTGCCTGCCAGAAACTCAGTGACCAAGGTCTGCTCGACTCGTTCGACACCGTCTGCGGAATTCCGCAAGGCGGTCGGACGTTCGGTCAGATGCTTGCGCTCATCGCCGGCAAGAGGTTCGCGTATGCAGACAAGAAGCCGAAGCCGACGGAAGCGGGCAAGAAACAGGAATACTCCTGGGACCTCTCGCAGTTCGATTTCGAGCAAGGCGAACGTGTTGCTATTGCGGAAGACGTTTACAACAATTTCCAGAATACTGATAACACCATCGCCGAAATCGCCGTCACTGGAGCGGACATTGTGTTACTCGTCGGGGCGCTCAACCGCTCTCCGATTCACGATACGACCTACAAAGGTCTGCCAGTGATCGCTTCCATTCGTGAGGCGTATCCGGAATACGAACAGGACGATCTTGAAGTTGTCGTCGACATCGCCGCCGGTAGGCTCGAACTCGAAGTGAAGAAGAATTGGGCGCGTCTCTGCGCAACAATGCAACAGTAATTCTCACCCAAACGAAAGGAAACAGCACATGCAAAAGGCACTGACACCGGCGGAGCGATTGATCGTAGCCGCCGACTTCAAGCCAACGGGTCAGAACGGAAGGGACTGGGTGAAAGCCCAGGTCCTGACATTGGCCGACAGCCTCAAAGGAACCGGAGTCTACCTCAAGGTGAATTCTGCTCTACGAGCTTGCGGCTACGACCTGATCGGTGAAATCCAGTCACGTGGTTTGCTGGTCTTCGCTGACCTCAAGCTGATCGACATCGGGGAGACGTTGTCCACGGACGGTGTTCTAATCCGCGAAGCGAAACCAGAAATGCTCACCACGATGTGTGTCGCTGGTCTCACCGCCATGCAAGCCCTCAAGACAGAATTGCCGGACACGGAAGTGCTCGGCGTGACGGTTCTCACGAGCCTCAAGGACGCTGACACCAAGGCGATGTTCACTTGCTCAACCGAGGAAGCTGTTATTCGGTTCGCCCAAGTCGCAGCAGATGCGAAACTCGACGGGCTCATCTCGTCTCCCAGAGAGGCAGAAGTGCTTCGTGCGAAATTTGGCATTGTTTTGTCGCTCAATACTCCGGCCATCCGGCCGACGTGGGCGATCGTTCCTGGCGATGATCAGAATCCGGAACGCATCATGACCCCCGCAAAAGCCATTAGAGCAGGAGCGGATCGTATAGTGGTTGGCCGACCGATCGTGAAGGCCGAAAAGCCCTATGATGCTGCCATGTTGACCATCGAGGAAATCGCTTCGGCTGTGGCATAGCCAACATGGGAAGTCTCATTAACAATTAGCTCGTGCACTCCGGTGCGCGAGTTTTTTATAGGAAAAACCTCCGGCGAAGCCGGAGTGTACGTTAGAAGGCAACTCACTTATACGCTCATGCGCCAGCACAAACGTACGATACGTACATTATCCGATTGTTTCTACGACCTCAAATACCATCTCGTGTGGACACCCAAATACCGAGGCAAAGCCCTCGGCTCAGACAAGGTGAGCGGTGAACTGCGGAGAATCTTCGAAACAATCGCCAAATGGAAACACTGGGAGATTATCGAACTCAGCATTCAGGAAGACCACATTGCTCTCTGTCTACTCGCCATGCCGAGATAATCAGTCTCATACATCATGCAGATACTGAAGGGCAAAAGCTCTGCCTAGATGAAGAAGAAAATCAAACGCACCCATGGCCTCTACGAACGCCAAAGCCTCTGGGAGCGTGGCTACTTCGTCTCGACCGTCGGTATCGACGAGTTAATACGTATACCGGAAGATGCTTTCCCCGTCGACGCGCACGTGCAGTGTTTCGCAATTTCTACGGGCATCATTAGTGGTTGTGGAAAGGCCCTGAACGAAGATGTCGAGAAAGCGTTGCGACCGTTCCTGTGTCAGATTGTTCTTGAAGAAGGATGGTCGGCGCTCGAGCTATCGCACGCGATCTGGTTCCTCGGGAATCGATTGTGCAGCGGGTGCTATTGTAGTGTCGTGCCCCAAGTCTTTTGTCCGTCATATGGGCATTGCGAAGGTTCGATATCAACGACCACGTATTTCCGCAGGGGGTTTGGGATCTCGATGCCGATCGGCATCGGAAGGGTGGTAGCAGCAGTTTCATTCTTCCCGAATCTTCACCGTTGTTCCTTCACAACGCCGACTAATACACGGCGTTGTTTTTTATCAGCTATACAGGTACAGTATCGATCGTATCCTTTCCGTCATCTATAAGGAGGTTATGTATGCAAACAACGATATGGTATGTGTGGGCGGTGAACGATGATCCTGTCACGAATCAGTATCTCGTGCAGGTTGTCGGCGAGCAGAATCAAGAGTATCTGCATAGCAGTAAATTGTGCGCCGATGGCACGAAACGTAATTTGTTCAGATGTCCGAAGGGCTATGCAAGTGTGCGGAGTGCCATTGCTGCAATAGCGGAGTTCAAGCTGAAGATCGAAATCTTTAAGGAAGATATCGAAGGTGTGATAACACGCTATGACCTCTGGAAGGCATCATCGCGCAAGGCATCGCGTCGGAGACGGTTCTCCAAAGCCAATCATCGCGACGTATAGCATCAGGTGGTAACAATGACGGGGTCTCTCTGCGAAAACAGGGAGATCTTTTGTTTTACGGATAGAAGTGATGGATGCCGGAATCGAACCGAATCCAGGATCCTAATTCTGGGATGAATTTAGGGGAGAAAATAATTAGGGATTACGCGACGAATTTGGAATAGTTCAATTCCAGCGTTATGGTATATTCCCTATCGAAATGCAATCGCCTTTGTTAAGGAAACTCTCGGAACACTTTTAATGATACCTCGTCCGAGCGACAGCTCATACGCACTCAGATAGCCATTCGATTTTCGATACTTGTGATTCAGCAGATGCAGCATGGATTGGAACGTGGTGTCCGATATTTTCGAGAGGTCCGTGCCTTTCGGCAGGAACCAGAGTCTAGCAAGGCCGTGGATGATTCAACATGAGGCTTCTGCCAGGGCGACCCCTTGTCACAGAAGTACGAATCAACGCCGAATTCTTTGTGGTGGATGTTCTCTATACCGTTGTCGAACGTGCAGGTGTCGAGCGGAAGCGAGCTGGTGATGTGCCGCATGGCCGGAACGATTGTCGCGGTCATCTTGTCTGGGACAATCGAACCTGAGAGCAGATGTGTTTCAGGCACGACCACCAGAAGACCGCAGGTCTTCACTCCTAGCTTGGTTGGTGTGACAAAGAGATCGCCCTCGGCATGCACCATACCTGGCTCATCCGGTCTGTATCTGAGCGATATTCGGTCAGGTATGAGTATTTTCTTCCCGAGTCTTCTTGGGCTTCGTTTCTTGATTCGTCTCGTGCACAAGTATCAGCAGTATGGTTTTCCTCACTCGCTGTACAGCCATTCGTATATGGCGTTCTTGCCGATGCGAGGCGTCATCTTTTCTTTCTTCATTCGTCCGGCTATTTCATCTGGTGAGCGCAATCGTTCGAGCTCCTGAATGATATGTTTCTTCAGTTCAGGGAGTGCTTCGATCTTCATGCCCGGGAGTTTGCTCTGCTCTCGTTTGTCTTGAGCATCTTTCTACGCTCGTTTGGCAGAGTATCGCCAGGTCTTCTTGTCGTACCGCTGCAACTCTCGGGAGATGGTGCCGGGGCTCACTCCGAGCACCTCGGCTATCTCTTTTTGCTTGTGTCCCCAGACATACAGGGCCTGGATGCGATCTCGGTCATGTTCGGTTAAATACCTGAATTCTTTGCGCTTTTTCATACCACCGTATGTTACGGCAGTTGCATTTCAAAGAGGAATTTTCATTATCATCTATTCGCACGTTCTGTATAGGGCATAGAAATACCAACATTAAACAAGTATACTTTTGGGGTCTCATGACTAATAGGCGATTTTCTCAGGCTAAGGTTTTCTGGGCTATGTTTACCGTCATGTTTTTCTGTACACCCTTTTACACGGCCCATGCCCAATCTCAAAACCAAGGGGCAAACGATATTGAGCTTGCAAAGGTGCTCCAGATAACATCGCAGACAATCCAGAACGTTCCGGGTACTAACACGAGTGAGACGGTGCAAACACTCCAAGCTGAGATTCTTGAGGGTCCGGGAAAGGGTATGACTGTAACGGTTCACAATGACTATCTCAACCTAAAACCAGGCGATGAGTTCTATGCAGACCACTCCAGTGGAGGTGCGATAAACGGGACCTGGAATGTGCAGGAGCCATACAGACTCCCGGTACTTGAAATACTTGGCGGAATTCTCGTGCTCACCATCATCATCTTCGGGGGCAAGCAAGGCATTCGTGGACTCATTTCACTCATCGCAAGTCTTGCGGCTATCATCTGGGTTCTTCTACCGGGTATTCTTGCCGGGTACTCGCCGATTCTGCTTTCAATCGGTATCTCATCATTTATCGTTATTATTGGCTCGTATATCACGCATGGGTTTAGTCGTACGACAACCGCCGCTGTGCTCGGCATGATCGTGACCATCTGTATCACGGGAGCGGTTGCGTACTGGTCCGTGCATGCCGCAATGCTCTCCGGCTACAGTTCGGAAGAAGTCACATATCTCCATTTTGCCACGAACGGGAGTATAGACTTTGTCGGTCTTTTGCTCGGCGGCATCATGATTGGATTACTCGGCATCCTTTATGACGCAGCCATTGGGCAAGCGGTAGCTGTTGAAGAATTGAAACGCGCGGCATCACATTACACACCATGGCAACTTTACAAACGTGCCGAACGTATCGGGCGTGAACACATAGGCGCTTTGGTAAATACTCTTGCCATTGCGTATGTTGGTGTCTCTCTCCCACTTTTGCTCCTCTTGCATTTCACCAATATGTCTCTTGCGGTAACAATTAACCAAGAAATTTTCGCAACTGAAATCATCCGTATGATGGTTGGGAGTATCGGCCTCGTTCTCGCCGTGCCCATCACGACACTTCTTTCCATCTGGGTCTTGCGCGGGAGCAATTTTCCCCCAGGAACAGGGGAGCACTCGCATTCGCACTCGTTTCCGAATTAAGACAAAGAATCTCTCTTTATTAAGAGTGGTTTCATGAGGAACGCCGAACCTCCCGTATTTATATGCTCGCGAGCTTTATGACCACGTAGAGCACGCACATACCCGTGACGGTCATCACGGTAGTCCAACGCACGGGGTGCGCGTGGTAACTTTCCGGTATTAGATCGCTCGCACCGATATAAATGAAGAAGCCAGAGAAGAGCGCGAGTAAAAGACCGAGCGTATCTTCTGGTAGGACGAAAAATAACGTCGAGAGCACACCTATGACGGGAGCTATAGCGTCGACGAGTAACCACCGGAACGCCTTCGCCCGATCGGCATTATTCCGGAGCACGAGATTCACAGTGTTGATGCCATCGGAGAAATCGTGGGTGAGTACCGCTGCCGCTACCACGATCCCCACGCTAGTCGAGACCTGGAACGCGAGACCAATGCCGACACCATCGAGGAAACTGTGGAACGAAAGGCTACCTGCGCCGACATTAGCGCGATGACCCCCGCTTTCCGCATGGTTGTGCAGGAGTACAGATCGGTCGAGTACGAGATATGTCATGAATCCGATCGCCATCGCCGCGAGGACCGTTGTCGTCGAGTGCAATTTGCCGGCTAGGTTGAGCGCTTCGGGTAGGAGATCGAAGAAGGCGACGGCGAGAATCGCTCCCGCGCTGAACCCGAGAATCAGGGGCAACTTATCTTTTAGATAGAGCGCGAAGAGTCCGCCGATGAGGGTGGAGAAGAACGCTGCGATTGATATAAGGATGATCATATCGTCCTGCTACTTTATATAAAAAGTACCATTATTGCGGAGAAAAATGAAGTCTGATATACTTCAATTACCTAAGTAATTTAAGATGCGCATGCGCACACGATTCATTTCTATCCTCACCGTTCTCTCAAAGCCCGTGGTTGCACTCGGAGGATCCCTTGCCATTGGCGTATTGATCGTCGGATTTGCGTGGTTTACCACAACAGTTTCTCCGTCTGGAAGCTTCGTGCCTGCGAGGATCGGCTCGATTACCGAAGAAGTGGACGTTTCGGGTATCGTGAAGGCGGCACAGAGCACCGATCTTGCCTTTCAGACTTCCGGCCGTGTCGCGTCGATACAGGTTCATGTTGGTGATCACGTCAGGGCGGGACAGACGCTTATTAAGCTTGATAATTCGAGTCAGGTGGCCGCTGTCGCACTTGCGAAAGCGAACCTTGAAGCGCAACAGGCGAAGCTCGCCGCACTTGTCGCAGGCACACGTCCCGAGCAGCTCGCGATAGATCAGACGGCCGTCGTCCAGGCCGAGAACGCGCTCACGAGTGCACTCTCTTCAGCGTATACGAATGCGGATGATGCCGTGCATGCGAAAGCTGATCAGGTGTTCATTAACCCGAGAACCACGAGCGCACAGCTAGCGATCCTCGTGCCCGACGCGACACTCGTGAACCAAGTGCAGGCCAAGCGTGTCGAGCTTGAACCGATGTTCTCCTCCTGGCAAAACATGTTAGCGTCCACGAGTAATCCAGAAGATTCAATCGCCCCTTCTGAGGCGAATTTGAAAAACGTCATGACTTTTCTCGATGATCTCACGACGGCTCTCACGGAGGCAGAGCCGAGCGGTCCCGTCTCGGCGACGACGATTGTCGGCTACCAGACGAGTGTGAATGTCGGACGTTTGAATGTTTCAGGATCGCTCTCTGCTCTTATCGCCGCCGATACCGCGTACAAAATGGCAGCCGGCGCACTTATGCTCGCGAGCGCGGGAGCGACTGAGAATGATATCAACGCGCAGAAGGCGGCCGTTGACGCTGCGCAGGCTTCGGTCGCTGCGGCACAAGCGTCGGCCTCACAGACGGTTATCATGGCGCCGATCTCGGGCACTATCACCGTGCAGAACGCAAATCTCGGTGAGACTGTTGTGCCCGGTGTCCCGCTTGTATCAATGATTGCGGACGGGAAGTATGAGGCCTCTGCGCAAGTTTCGGAAGCTGATATTGCGAAGGTGAAAATGAACGATGCGGTCGAAGTGACGGTCGCCGCGTATCCAGGAGCGACTTTCGCGGCTACCGTCACAACAGTCGATCCCGCCGCGGACGTGAACACGGAGGGTATTGCTTCTTATGGCATCACGATAACTTTCCTCAATAATGATGAGCGCTTGAAGCCAGGGCTCTCGGCGAATCTACGCATCATTACCGCAATCAAGAGTGCCGCGCTTCTCGTGCCCACGAGTGCCATCATAACGAATGGTAGCCAGGAATTCGTGTATGTAAAAAGTGCAAAAGGTGTTCTCAGCATGCCGGTGACCACTGGTATCGAAAGTGCAAGTGGAATGGCCGAGATTGTTTCCGGACTTTCCGCCGGAGACTCAGTGCTTACATTCGGTACGCAGGCTACCTAGTAAACGATATACATATGCCAACCGCCATATTTTCACACGAACTGCGCCGTCGCCTCATTGTTTTCGGTGGTACGGGACTTATTATTCTTGTTGCCGCAGGTATTGTCTCGTATACCATCTCCACAAGCAGGGAAGTTGCCATCGATACAGCTTCCATATCAGCACCAATCATCGATCTTTCTCCCACGGAATCTGGGCGTTTGAATGCTATCTATGTGAACGAGGGAGATGTGCTTCCCGCAAATGCTCTCGTAGCGCTTGTTGGCACGGAAGTGATAAAGACAAAAACTGCCGGGCTCATCGTGCAAGTCAATGACACTATCGGGGCGCAAATAGCACCGGGGCAGGTGGTTGTGGAAATGATTGACCCATCGCAGTTGCGAGTCGTGGGTAGGATTGATGAGAACAAGGGTCTTGCGCAGATACAAGTCGGAGATCCTGTCACGTTTACTGTTGACGCTTTTTGCGGAGAATCTTTTACCGGCGTCGTTGACGAAATTGCTCCGACATCGAACCAGTCCGGTATCGTTTTCGATATCTCAAGTCAACGCGAAACTCAGCAATTTGATGTCAAGGCGCGTTTTGACACGAACACGTATCCGCAACTCAAGAATGGAATGTCTGCTCGCATGTGGATTTACACGAAGTAGGGGGCTATGGCGGGCATTAATGAGCGAAAGCAAGCCCATCGACTCACGGGTCACCCTTGGCTCGTGTTGACCACCGTGATGGTGGGCACACTGCTTATTGGTCTTGACCGCACGGTCGTGAATCTCGCTTTGCCAAAAATAATTAGCGACTTTAGTATTTCGGTCAGTACTGCCGCATGGATTGCAACTGCGTATATAATTAGTAACGCCATTTTCGTACCAGTTTTTGGGAAGCTCGGCGACTTGTTCGGTAACCGTGTCATTTATCTCTGGAGTTTCGTCGGATTTATCGGAGTTTCTGTGCTCGCAGGACTTTCATGGAATTTCAGTTCGCTCGTATTCTTTCGTATATTGCAGGGACTTGTTGGTGCTGCCGTCTATCCTACTGCCATGTCGCTTATCGCGAAATCATTTTCTGATACAAAAGCTCGTGCGCAGGCGCTCGGCATCTGGTCTTCATCATTTGCGATATCGGCTGTCATCGGCCCGCTGCTCGGTGGGTATCTCGTTGACAACTTTTCATGGCGCTGGATTTTCTTCATAAACCTGCCGATCGGTGTAGCCGGCCTCATCATGACGATTTTCTTTCTGCCGCACGATCGGCCCGGGGAACGAGGCGCCTTCGACTGGCTCGGCGCGATCCTTCTCTCAGGGGCAATCTCAAGCATGGTGCTTGTCGTCGATCGTGGACAGGATTGGGGTTGGCTCTCACTCGCGAGTAATCTTTGTTATGTTGGCACCATAGTGTTTGGTATGCTCGTTTATTGGTGGGAGACGCGCCATACGCACCCAATTATCGACTTCAAATTCTTCCGTAACCCAGTTATTGTTTCGGTGTTGATAGTCTCGTTCATCTCTTTTGGGGGTATGATGGGTGCGATGCTTCTTTTGCCAATTTTTGCACAAACATTCCTTCACTATACGGCGACACAAAGCGGTTACCTGTTCGTGCCAATGGCGCTTGCTCTTCCAATCTTTGCGCCGCTTGGTGCCTGGCTCGCGAACTCGTTCAATCCGCGTTATACAGTTTCCTTTGGCATGGCACTTGGCGCACTCGGTCTCTATCAACTTGTTCATCTTGACCCCGCGATGACATCGTTTGATTTCATTATGCCACTCACCCTTTTTGGTGCCGGTCTCGGGCTCGGTATGGCACCACTTACAAATGCCGCCACGACAGCAGTGCCGCTCAATGAAGTAGGTATGTCTTCTGGGCTGTTGAATCTAATGCGTAATATTGGCGGCGCATTCGGTATCGCTATTTTCAGTACCATCCTCGCCAATACGACCAATGCTAATGTTCTCATGGTGGCACAAAATTCACATGTTCTCGGCGTTACACCAGCCATTCAGGCTCTAGCTGCGCAACTCATAATATTGAAAGCCGAAGTTCTTTCTTACGGAGTCGTGTTTGGATATGCGGCGGCGGCAATGCTTATCGGCGGTCTCATCTCCCTTTTCTTTCTGCGGACGACAATGAGTGGGGCGGATATTCCACCAGAAGTGCTTGCTGAGGCTCAAGCTGGTGGATAATGTCTCTTATGAAGAGAATTGTCTCGCCGGGACAGGTGCATTCTTCTCACGACATCGCGCGCGCGATGTCGCTTTTCTCCACCGTACGCAGAATTATGCGCACAAAGCTTGCTAGGGACGAGAAATTTGACCCGTCAACATGGCTTAGAATTGAAACCATGAAGTTTATATTAGAACAGGAAAAACCTAAAATGAAAGACATTGCCAATTACCTCTCAATTACCGCCCCCTCGGCAACCTCGCTCATTGGTGAGCTTGTGAAGGATGGGTTCGTGACGAGCTGTATCGACCGACGTGATCGGCGTGCGTTACGGCTCATGCTTACCAAAAAAGGAAAGATTGAACTCGAGAAGGCTATTGTGCACGGGGTACGGATTTTAAGTGAATTATTCTCAACCTTGTCAGAGACTGAATTTCTTTCATTTATAAATGTGCTTGAGCAGATTAAAAATAGTTGCCTTGGAAGCAAGGCAGGGAATTGAGTGGTTCTGGAATATCATCACCAACTTTTTGTAGACATGATAGAATCTATCTGTGTAGATTATAAGCCTAATGCTGATAATTATGATTGGATACGATTACGGATATCCGATGATGGGGTATGGATATGATACCTTTTGGTGGTTGCATGTGCTTTTCCAAGTTTTTTGGGTAGTTATACTAATTGCAGTTATCGTGATGGCAATTCGATGGATGCGTGGCGGAAAGATGTTGCGGCACCATCCGCATGGCGGACATTCGGCAATCGATCTTCTCAAAGAACGTTATGTAAAGGGGGAGATCAGCAGAGAGGAGTTCGAAGAAAAGAAGAGAGATATCAGTTAAAGAAAACACTTTAAAGAAACCGCGGTGGGGTACCGCGGTTTCTTTGTAAGGACGTTATTGTGCAGTGCCGGCAGGACGTATCTGTACAAGTTTCGCTAAAATACTGCCATCGCTATTAGTTGTGCCGGAGACTATGACCGTTGAGCCAATGGAAATATCGTTCATCGAACCACTCACGCTCTTTGATATGTTCGTTGTAGGAGTTACGAGAACAACGTGCGAGTTTCCATCATTCGTGTTGACGGTAATACTTTCGGAATTCTTAACAGCAACGGTGCCGGAGAGAAAGCCACCAGCTGTTCCACCACGCGTACCGATCGCGCCACTTCCACGAACTCCATTAACAAAACCTCCCGGTGCGGATTGTTGGACTAAAGCTGCTGGATGAAGTATGGATGCGCCAACATAGCCTACTCCAACTCCAATAACAAGCGCTATGATCGCGGTACCTACAGTTTTATTCATGCTCATATATCATTTAGTTATTTGTAAT
>DAICZX010000045.1 GCA_027310925.1 Candidatus Parcubacteria bacterium | reverse complement strand
AAAATCTCCATCCAAGTACCACAGAGGTGGTACATTCCTGCTTTCTTTGAATCAATCCATCCTCTAGTTTTTGCGTCGTTCGGATAAAAAAGGTTGAACTGATAGCCCATGAGACCTTTCGCCGTCATCTTATTCCACTTGGTACGAAGGATATCGAGTTTGACCTCCGTACCCACCTTTCCTTTCACTTCACGAGCGAGAAGAAGAACGAATTTCTTTGGGCCACTCAAACCCTTACTATAGGTGCGAACAAAATTTCGTTCGTTCAGAGCAAGATTAAGTTGTGGTCGCATCTTTTTCTGCACGGTCTTACCGACGGATTTTCGAATGGTAGGCGGGGTGGCAGATAGAAGTTCGACACAATTATCAATAATCTTTCGCGCTTGTGCGAGCTGCTTAATAATATGTTCCGCAGATTTATTTTCTTTTGACATATACTTTTTGTCCGTTCACTACCAGAGCAGTCAAAGGACCTTTCGGGGAACTGAGGCGATTAAGTGTCGTTTGCACAACTTGGATGCGATAGTAATAGTCGTTCTTCTCAAGTTCTGCCAGGACCTCGGGTGCGGTTCGGCGTTTGTTAAGATATCCTTTCGATATCAATAAGAGAACTCCTCCCTTGGTACCCTTGAAACTACTTTGCGGTGCAGATGGGATTGTATTCTTGCTCGTGGATCCAAATACTGCTTTCTCGAGTTTTTCGACCCTCCTCCTCAGTACATTCATGTCATTGGATGATTTCATATGATTGTTTATCGGATATAAACCCATCGACCGTTCTCCTTAACCCTGCGAAGATAATGCCGCCGAACCATTTTGAAAACAATCGAGGAAAGGGTCTGTACCGCATAGATATGCCCAATCTCGGCGAGACCTTCTTTTATCGAGGCAAGATCTTTCGGTGTCTTAAAAAAGCCCCCGTCCGCGAGAGACAGGATCAAATCCGTAGGAGAGTGCTTTATTTTCTTATCCTTTGGTGACTTGCGAACTTCCTTTGATATGGCGAGTCGAGGGCTCGCAGTTCTTCCAGCAGGGCCTCCAACTTGTGCCATAATTGCCGCGACTTCAGTGGGGGTACCCTCAATTATAATTTGAGTTCCGTTAGCGAGTGTTACTTTTGCTTTAGCCATACCGGACATAGTATTCCCGTAGACCAAGAATGTCAATAGGGTCTACAGGCATACATACTAACCGGACCTGGGGTTCAAAAACGCTAGGATCAAAGTAACCCTAGTTTCGTTAATACCTCCTCTGTATTTCCATTGTGAACCAAGAAAAAGTGGAGATTGCCTTTACCGAGCTTCTCCCACTCTTTAGCGATCTCGACCTTGTATGCGGTGTCTTCATTGCTAATACGATCTTCTCCCTTCCATTCAAGCGCGACAATATTTCCTTTCTTGGTAACAGCTACGAAGTCAGTGTAGAACTTTCCTTTGCGCCATCCTTGAATGTAGAACGGATCTACCTTTTCTCGATTGCGAACCCAGAACTCGATATTATCCAAAGCTCCGAGATCGATACGTTCCACGAAACCGCGCTCCTCGCCATTAATCGAATCAATGCGCTCGTAGAGATTCTTGTTGAAGACTTTCGGGACTGGAGACTTGAGAGCAATAGTTGCGGGGTACGACTCAAAAGGCGCGGCCACTAACTTCTTCTTTGTGAGTAGATTCTTGTATGCCTTCTTCGTGTAAGTCTCGAGGCGTTCCGTAATAAGAAGACCCAGGCGATCTGCAAGGAGATAGCGATTAACGGATAGTTCGGGAAGAGTGCGCTTATTCTTCTTTATCTGTGATTGGACTGCTTTCTCGAGGAAGGCAACCTTATCTTCCGGACTCAGCATCGGGAAACGGAGTTTCTTATCAAGCCATGCCACCAATTCCTCTACAGAATGATTCCCATCGAGATATTGGAACGAAAGAGTTAGCTGTTTCCCCTGAAGCCATTCTTCGTCCTTGGTGATATCAATAGTCGCTTGCCCATCTTGGTCATAATGGATCTTAAAGTCACAGTCTGGATTTTGCTTAGCAAGCTCGAAATCTTCACCGAGCAAATCCTCGAACGAGAGCTTCTGCTTCCCGATGGCCACCAGTGGGACTTTCAAGTCCTTCTTGATTGTCTTCTTCGCTTCGAGTGGATCGATATACTCTTTCTCTTCGGTAGCTACCACGAAATCGGATCGGCTGTAGCCGTTACCCTCGAGGCCGCCAATAATCTTGGATGCGGCTTCGTTGAAGTTAGCGGCCGAAGCAAAGACGTAGCTGCGGTTCAGTGACTCGTCGGTCTTTTTGCTAGCGTTGGGCATGCGGATCACACGTCCTATAATTTGCTCCACGGCTATTTTCGCTCCAAGGTTCGCAACCGAAATAAGCACGTAGGCGAAGGAGCAGTCCCAGCCTTCGGCAAGCGCATTAACGGTGAGGATATAGCGGACTTCGCATTTCTTATCAAAGAGGTCTATACCCTCAAGCTCGTCGACTTCTGAAGTCTTTATTTTGATCTGGCTCTCTGGAATCTTGCGGGCAAGCAGCATCTGCTTGAGGTCTTCGACGGTAACCGTCGAGCGAACCTTACTCTTCGGTTGCGCCTGAAGAAGCGCAATCGGGCGTATATATTCTTTCGGTAGTTTTTTCGCTCTCTTCTCGAGTTCCTCACGCTTAACAAGCCCGTCCGCTACTACCTGCTCCCACTGCGAGCGACTCTCAAGGACGATCGGGATCTTAACCATCTGCTCGTTCTTGAGTTCGGTCGCACTCGTTCGTACGAGGACATTGCTGCCTTCGCGTGGCGTTGCAGTAAACTCGATGATGAAAGACGGCTTGAGGTCTGAGAGGAACTGTATCGAGAGTTCCGTCTGTGTATGGTGGCCCTCATCAATAACGATGAGCGGATTGTTCTTGCGGATGACGTTCGCAAGCGAGTTAATAACCTCCTTCTCGGCATCCTTCTCGAGGTCTTTGCTGTCTTTGAGATTCAGAAAGTGATCCATCAAAGCACCATTCTCTTTGTAGACCTTGTACTTCTTCTGGATGGAGGCTTCCTTGCGAAACGCCTCGAGGCTTGCAACGATGATGCAAAGATTATTGCGCACATCTTCGGGGGTGATCGTAAGCGCATCCTCATTCGAGAAGATTTTGACTTTGTTATCGAAAGATTCGTTTAGCACCTCGTTGTGCCAGTCCCGCGAGTCCTTAAACTTCTTAAGTGTCTGCGTCTTGATTGAGTCCGATGGTACGAACCACATGACGATTCCCGTATCCAGTTTGTACTGGAGGACGGTACTCATAATCCGTTCTACCGACTTGCACGCCACAAGCGTTTTACCTCCGCCAGTTGGTATACGGACGCAGACAAACGGAATCTCCCCAAACCAATCCTGATTATATTTCTCGTTCGTTATGTCGAGAAACGCGTGACGCAACGGCATCTTTTTGATGCTTTCTAAGAAAGTGTCGAGCGTGTCTATTGCAGCAGTTTGGTAGCGCTTAAATTGCATGGAATTAGTAGACCTTGATCTCGTACGGAATTTGTTTGAAGACGACACCCTTCTCTTCTAACTCGTCCTCGTCCACAAGACATCGGTCTGCATAGATTACTGCTGGGCCAGTTAATTTCAACTTTTCGATGGTCACCCGTGTAAGGTCGTTCTTATCTTTCCCTGCATAAATAAGGTAGTACGAGGTGCCGTGACTCTCGCCGATGAAGGGCTTGCTGATTATCTTTTTCTCGAGATTGGTCTGCGTCTCGGTGAAGTAGATATAAGTAGCAAGTTCATTGTACGAGCACTCTTCATTTATTTGCCCTTTCTCATCAAAGAGTGGCTCTGCTAGTTCACAGTATTCAAAACCTGCGTCATATTCGTATTTCTTGATTGCCCGCTTAACTCTTTCGGCCGTAACATTTTTAGCAACTTCATCCACCATTTCAATTAGCACGAATTTGCGATTCCCATTGTCTTCTTTATTCAAATCAAGTACTGCATGTCCGGTTGTCCCCGACCCGGCAAACGAGTCGAGGATGATAACCTCCTCGTCACTATTAGCCGTAACCATCTTCACCAAGTATTTGATTAGGGATGTTGGTTTTGGATAATCAAATGTTGTGCCTATCTCCTTATTAAAGAGACTTGAAATCTCGGCGGTTGCATCTTCATTTGTGCCGACCATATTTTCTCCCGAGATAAGAGTCGATGGTGTTTTTACTTTCTCCCCCTGATCGTGTCGGAGTACATTCAAACCATATTGTGACGAAAGCGAGACGCGCGTTCCTGACTTCAGCTCAGAGTCTAGAAAACTCTGTGTCCAAACGAACTTTGCTTCTACCTCAAAATCAGTAACTACTCTCGAATCTTTCACCGTAAACGGTTTGGTAACATTTATGCCAGTATCCGGCTTACCGTAAAAGGAAACTTTGTACGCGCCATCAGGCAATGTCGTCTCAATAATATTCTTCTTAAAAAGAAGTTTCTTTGTTGAGTTAGTTCTTTTTACAAGGGGCTGCCATTTATCACTGTAAGCCTCTTCCCCAAAGAAGGTAGTATCATTCTGAGACTTTTGATAGCACAGGACATACTCAGTCATTTTCCTGATCTTTTTAGATAAGAACGACCCCTTCTTTTTTCTTATCCAAGTAAATGTAGCGAGGAAATTGTGTTCAGCGAAAATTTCGTCTAGCAACAACCTCAAGTTGCCAGCCTCATTGTCGTCAATCGATACGAAAATTATTCCGTCATCCCGAAGAAGATCCGAGAGAAGTTTCAAACGGGGGTACATCATGCACAGCCATTTATCGTGACGAGTTAAGTCTTCACCATCCATCCCGACAACTTTTCCGAGCCATTCACGAATCTTTGGCGAGTTCACCTTATCGTTATAAATCCAATTCTCGTTCCCTGTGTTATAAGGAGGATCGATATAAATGCACTTCACTTTGCCCTTGTAGAAAGGCATCAGCGCTTTGAGCGCTTCAAGATTGTCACCATGAACGATGAGATTTTTTGACTCTTTACCGACTGAAGCGCTTGGAATCTTTTTGAGCAATTTAAAGGGAACCTCTTTATCGTGGTTTGCCACTGCCTCTTTTCCAATCCAATTCAATGTGGCCATAGAAGTGTTTAATTTTGACATTTTAGCACGAAATTAGCTTGATATAAAAGCCTTTTTCTTACCAACTAGGGCACCTCGGACGCTCTGGACTCCTAGGGAGGGTTGCGTCATCCCTTGTACTGTATGAACACAATACAAGCGCCGGTGGGGTTTCCGGCTAAGCAAATACAAGCCCCTGTGCGGGTCCAATATTGCCTCTATGCTCGTAAGAGCACGGAGAGCGAGGAACGGCAGATATTGAGCATAGATAGCCAAATCAAGGAGATGCTCCAGCTAGCCGATCGTGAGGGTCTAGAGGTGGTCATGATGAAGCGCGAATCGCACTCCGCCAAGGAGACAGGTCAGCGACCCATCTTCAACGAGATAATTGAGGAGCTACGAGCCAATAAATACAACGGCATCCTTACTTGGGCACCAGACCGCATTAGCAGAAACGCTGGAGACCTCGGGAAGATCGTAGACCTCATGGACGCTGGGAAACTCCACGAGATACGCACATACGGTCAGAACTTTAGAAATAATCCAAACGAAAAGTTCCTTCTCATGATTCTCGGCTCACAGGCTAAACTTGAGAATGACAATCGAGGTGTGAATGTAAAACGTGGACTGAGAACGCGATGCGAGATGGGATTGCGACCAGGAGTCGCGCCAGTCGGATACAGCAACGAGAAACATGCCGACCGAAAGTGTCAGGCAGTTATAGATCCGATACGGGCTCCAATAATCAAACAGATGTTCGAGCGAGTGGCGAAGGAAAAGTGGAGCGGGCGACGAATACATCAATGGCTCAAGTTTGAGCTTAACTTCAAGAGTCGTGCCAACAAGAACATGACTCTGAGCAGCGTGTACCTAGTCCTCCAAAGCCACTTCTATTATGGTGTTTTCGAGTACCCCGAGAAGAGTGGCAACTGGTATCAAGGCAAGCACCAGCCGATTATCACAAAAGAACTGTTCGATGAAGTCCAAGAGCATCTAAAACGCGATCACATCGCACGCTCGGACATCAAAGAATTCGCCTTCACCAGAGTCATGATCTGCGGATCGTGCGGTTCAGGTATCTGCGCGACCGAGAAATTCAAGAAATTGAAAGACGGCACCTCCAACCGGTACGTCTATTACGGATGTACGCGTGCTCGAGACAAAGACTGCAAGAACGGCTATGTGCGCGAGGAGGAGCTGATAAGTCAAACCATGAAGATAATAGACCAGATCGATCTCAACCAGATCAGCATGCGGCACAAGTTCGAGGAGGAGGTTGAGCGCATGAGGAAATTCCAACGGAGCTTCATTGGTGTAGATAAAGATGCGAAGCCGCAGAAGGATATCGACCTACGCGACTATGCGAAGTATCTACTGAAAGAAGGTAGCGTCACAGAGAAGCGCGAGTTGTTGCTATGCATCAAGAGTAAGTTAGTGCTTACGCGTGGTGTAGTCACGCTAGAAAAATAACGGTTACGACTCAAAAAATGCAATTGTGATAGCATTTGTTCAGTGTCAAACGGCGATACAATTTCCTATGTTCCATCCAGCGCTCAGCCATCAAAGGCTCCTAGTGTTTACCGCGCCGTTGTACATGGAGGACTGGTACGTTTAGTGAGCGAGGGCACGGGTCAACTTTATGAGGACGCGTGCAAATATATGGATGCAGAACCCGCGCTTGCAACACAAACACATGTAGCAGCGCATCTTTTGCGTGAAATAGAGAGTTCGCTCCGTGATGTGCTGCAACCCTTAACATCGCTCTCGGAGGAATTGTGTGAGGAGTGCGGCAAACCGATTTCTGGTAAACAATGTATATGCGGGCGCCCGAAAGGACTCACCACATATCAAAAGGAAGTAGACGCTATTCTCTCAGCGCTTGGGTTCACCGCTGATGATCCTCTAACAAAAGCCTGGCGAGATCTGGTAGAGAAACAGAAACTTCACAAGTACGCTCACCGGGATAGTCTAGAAATGCCTCGTCCCGCAGATGCTGAATTCATGGAATTTTGGGGTCAAATGGAAGCAGTACTGACGACTGTCTTAGATCGTTTCGAAACAAAATACGCCGACGTGTTTCCAAGGCTCGATGCCCTAATACAGAAAACCACACCGACAAAACAGGATGCGAAAACATTTTCTTCGACTTTCCCGCATAATCAGACTACTCATAAATATTTCTTCGACAATCTTAAGAATTCAGCTTGGCTGGCACCGCTTCGCGCTCAAGGCATGTTTAAGAAAATCCCAGACCCAGTCCGCGCCGAAGGTGGTGGTGTATATTATCCACCTTGGCCTCCGGAGTCGTATTTGCGGCACATGGTATCTATCCAACCAGCTAATGTGTCAGAGATACTTTTAGAAGTTGAGGACACGGAAAACGAGTTGGTCATAGGCACGCTGGTTGATATAGCAGCTGAGTTACCAGAAGAAAACCGTCTACCACTTATGGGACGATTAGCAAAATGGATATGAGACGCACACGCTTTTCGGGTTCTAGTCAAAAGCTGATAAATAAATTTATCACAGAAGGTCGCTTGGAAGCGTTCGATCTTGCTGCTGCATTTCTTGAGATTACAGCGGATCCTAAGGCGAGCGAGCCTCAAGAAAGCGAGATGTACAGATCGATTAAGCCCCAAGCGCGACTAGATGAATGGCAGTATTCGCAATTTCTTAAAGAAGAGTTTCCTAAGCTCATTGAGCTTGATGCAAATCGCGCACTCGACCTTGTGTCGAAGCTGCTTCTCGACTATGTCCGACTTTCATACCCGGATCACGACATTCCAGACAAAGAAAATAGTTATAACGACATATCGCAAGTTTGGCGCCCAGCAATAGAAAATCACTCGCAAAACCATCAATTTGACCAAGTTGAAAACTCTCTGGTTACTGCGGTGCGCGATACAGCACTAAAGATTATAGAAAGTAATCCTACGGCTCTGAAAGAAATCGTTGCAAAACTGGAAAGCTATAAATGGATCATATTCCGTCGAATAAGTATGTATCTCATTAGTCAATTCCCGACTCTAGAATCGACACTGGTTGCTGAACGACTTCTCAATAGAGACATACTCGAAGAATCTGACTTTCGTCATGAATATGCAGGTTTAGCGCAGAGTGGTTTTGAAGTACTGAGCCCAGACCAACAAGAGAAAGTTCTGGGTATGATCGAAGACGCTTCTCGATTCCAGAAGGCAATTGAGGCAGACAGGGCACGACGTGAACTGACGGATGAACAGGCACTACGCATCTTAGAAGTCTGGAAACGTGATCGACTATCACACTTCAAAGATCACCTGACTGGCACATGGAAACAACGATACGATGACTTGGTCACAAAATTTGGAGCACCTGATCACCCGGACTTCTCCTCATATTCCAGTTCTTACGTTGGACCGACAAGCGTCACAAATGCAAAGAGTCTCATCGACATGGGATCAGAGAAAATGTTTGAGCTCCTAAAGACGTGGAAGCCCACCGGAAACCGTTTTGACTTCGGACCAACAAAAGAAGGTCTGGGTCGAGACATATCTGCTGCTGTAAAACTCGATCCGGAGTACTTTGAGCCGCTTGCAGAAAAATTTAAAGAATTAGATCCGACCTATGTGCGCTCGTATCTCGATGGCTTCTATAATCTCGCCCAAAACAATGCTGCAGTTAGTTGGGTGGCTTTGCTAGAACTAAGTACGTGGGTGATGGCTCAACCACGAGAGATGCCAGGACGACAAGGGGGTGTCATGGATCAAGATCCAGACTGGGGTTGGACCAGGAGAACGATAGGATCTCTCGTGTCGAGAGGACTTAGCACTTCCGCCCCCTTCGAAATGAGAGATATCATTTGGAAAATAATTGAGCTTCTAACAGAAGACCCAAACCCGACTCCAGCTGAAGAGCGCACTAAAGACGGGGCGTTTGTCGATGATGCATACACACTAGCGATTAACACCGTACGCGGTGAAGCAATGAATGCTGCCATGGAGTATGGACTTTGGGTGTACAGAAATATCGAGGAAACGGAGGGTGGTAAAGAGCGCCTCAAAAAGGAGGGATTCCAAGTGATGCCTGAGCTACAAAGAGTTCTCGAGAAGCACCTGGATCCAGCAGCAGATAGCTCAATCGCAGTACGAGCCATTTATGGACGTTTCTTCCCTTGGATTCTTATGATGGATCGCGCATGGACCATTGCCCATCTGGACGCCATTTGGCCACCTGGGAGATTTGAAGATCCTTTGTATCTTGCTGCATGGCAGGCATATATGGTTTATGCAGATGCGTATAACGAGCCCTTACTTGTACTAAAGAGTCGATATCTGGAAGCGATACGAAATATCGGTAGTGGTAGAAAGATGCGTCATGTAAGCGAGGATGAGAGACTCACACAGCACTTAATGGTTTTTTATTGGCGAGGCAAGCTTGCCTTAGACGACGAGCTTATTGTGGAATTTTGGAATACTGCTGATGCGAAATCGCGCCAGTTCGCACTGGATTTTATAGGGCGTAGCCTGCTGAGCGACAATTCGGTTCTGCCTGTAGAAGCACAGACGCAGCTCAAAGCATTGTGGGATCAGCGACTTACGGTCGCAGAGACGGCAGCTGACAAAGTGGAATATGCGGGGGAGATGTCTGCGTTTGGATGGTGGTTTGCGTCAGGAGATTTTGACGATCTCTGGAGCTGCGAACAATATCTAAGGGCACTTGAGATTGGTGAGCCGAGGACTAATGCTGATCACTATATAGCGAAGCGATTGGTTGAACTGGTAAAGACCTTTCCTGTAGCGGTTATAAAAATACTTGGGAAATTAACTCTCGGTGATCGGCATACCTGGCTGGTCTTCGGCAATAAGGATGCAGTGAACTCCATAATCTCTACCGCGCTCGAGTCACCTGAAGAAGAGGCAAAAACAGAAGCAAAGGAATTAATTAGCCGCCTGATGGCGAATGGCCACGTTGAATTTAGAAATCTCCTGACAGGCGGCTCACCGTCTCCGCAATAACGGGTCCAGTGGAAAAGTTCGGACGTCCCTTCGCCCTCAACTTTTTCAGAAAACGAGACACTTCACAAGACCCTTGATTTACAAGGCGGGACGGTCGCGTAACACGGGCTCACGTTCGGGCGGAGAGGGAGGGATTCGAACCCGATGGGTCGCCCCTTCGCCATATGACTTAAAACATCATGATTTTATTCCGAATATTTGGTTCGAATCCCCGAGAGTTTTGACCGCAAAGAGATTTGAACTTTCCACTCCGGGACTATATCTATAGCGCAGGGATTCGAACTGAAAACACGTTGCAAAATATTGGTTTCCACATTGGTCCGATAAAAAATACTAAGATATCGAGGCAGTCTTTCGGAAATGCGTAATTGCCTTCACCAAAAGATTCCTCGGAAAGTCGTCTGTGAGAGAGTTGGTATCGAAATCTTTTCCGACATATGCAAGAGTAATATGCGGCCTGAAATCAGGCTTCTGATATTTTGGGAAATATGGGAATGCTTCTAAGCGTTCATGTGCCGATTTTAACTCTCCAGACTCATCTGACACCTCCAGATAGAGCGCATTGCAATCAAATTCTTCCACCGGAAATATGCCAACATCAATCACATCGACAGACGAGATGTCCAATCGCGCAATGAAATCATTCAGTTCATCTTGATTCAAGGAATCCTCGTCAAGACCATAAAACAATGTGAGATGGAGCTTTCCGGTGACGTTACCACCCTCATCTTTCCCTTCTATCACTGCTCGTGCGATGTCGCGTTCAGGAATTTGCGATGACCAACGAATGATTTTCTGTTTTTGTGTGTCATCAAATTCAACTGCGATGTACCCAGTATTTTCTTTCATACCTTATGAAGTGAGCAGGATCTGCGGAGCATCATTAGAGCCGGATTTGGTGAAAATCAAACGCCCGCGCACCATTTCGGTAACAATCTTGTCGTCATATTCAGGATAATTACTAATCAAAATCTTCTTAAGCACGGAGGGATCAGTGACTGGGCGAAGTCCGGCTTTCAAGGAAAGACTGATAAGCAGGTTGCGACTCGGAGAAATGGTCGTCCAGATTTTATCATTGTGTTCACATAGATTTGCGACGATATCGACAATTTCGACCGAATCAATAGCTGAAGCGAGATATATTCTCTTGCCATCCATCAAACAACACGCTACAACATCTCTTTGTTCATTTGTCTTATAAACAGCTGATTTGACTTTCGCATTGAAAAGTTTGTCTTCCTCTAAACGAGCACCGAATTTTTCTCTGATGAGATCTGAGATTTTCTGTTTTATGTCACTAGGTACATCTTCAATGAAAGAAGATATGTACCCGTCTGATATCTCGGGCTTAATCCGTGGAGTTTCCAATCAATCAAGAACGCCACGGGTGTCGATTGTAGAAAATATTTTGACGACCTCTCCAGAAGTAATGTTTCCGAATACTTGAGCAAGTTTATGCCGGCGGTCAGGGTGTTCTTTAAAGAAATCAATAAGTTTGGGTAGTCCTTGCGAAATAACATCTTGAGTCTTTTCATCTACTTGAATATCAGGCATCCTTGAAATAATCTTTAGCGCACTAACTATCTTCATAGGATCATTCTTTGCGAGTTCAGTATTGCAAAACAGCAATCTATGTTCCAGGATTTCATTAAAGACATCCGGATTTATTATCTTCTTGGTCCCGAGAGAGAACGCGCAGCAATTCAGATTTACATCGCCCCCCTCAATGAGACTTTCTATGCTCTGTTCGCCCTTAAACCCAACTTGAATCTGTCTTCCGTCTAATAGCAAATTGATAACGCCGGTGCCCTCCCTCATCGAATACTGCTTGTCTCCAAATTTTACGCCCTGTGCCTCTGAGAAACCTGTTGTGTTGAGCTTTTCCAGGACTTCTTCAGAGGAAGCTCTGGTCATGAGATCAAAATCTTTATTGCTAATATTGTCCCCCAAAATCAAATCTCTAACTGCACCTCCAATCAAATAGGTTTCCGGTCCGAAAATCTCAACCAGAGAACGGATTGGTAAAACCTCCTCAATCGCATGCTCGACTGTGTTAATTGAAATCTTCGTGTCTAAGTTTTCGGGCGACTCTTCAGGTTTGTTTGGACCCTCCATGTTAAAGAACATTGTATCACGTCGATGTGAAT
>DAICZX010000041.1 GCA_027310925.1 Candidatus Parcubacteria bacterium | reverse complement strand
AATCAAGACCGATCCCGATTAATGAGGATGGAGAAATACCAGCTGGGGCCATCAATGCGGGAGATTATTTTGAAATGCGGACCACCCGTGTCGGGGAAGATTCCACTGTCGCCCAGATACGCAAGATCGCTGAGGAGGCGGGGCGCGAGAAAGCACCAATTGCCCGCTTCATTGATCAGTATGCGAAATACACTTCACTCGTAGCCGCTATTCTCGTCATTATCGTTTACATTGTAACCGGAGACCTCTTTCGCGCGTTGGGACTTTGGATCGCCATGGTGCCTATTGTCTTCGCCATCATTGGGCCCATATCAATAAGTATCGGGATCAATACTGCAGCCCGACTTGGGATTCTCGTAAAGCATGCCGAGACTATCGAGGATCTCACAAAGATAAAATACATTGTCTTTGATAAAACCGGGACACTTACTATTGGATCACCCACGGTTCGTGATGTAATAATCGCAACGAATGCTCCGTATACCGAAAACGATATGTTGGCCTTGGTGGGGGGGTTGGAGAAAAAATCCGAGCATGAGATAGCGCGTGCTGTTGTTCGCGAAGTGACGCGACGGAACATAACTTCCGAAGAATTTTCTGAGGTGCACGTTATGCAGGGCGGGGGACTTATGACCGAACGCGAGGGCAAACACTTTCTTGTTGGGAATAAAAAATTCCTAGGAGATCAGGGCGTCATTTTCCCATCGGCATTCATGAAAACAGCGGCCGAGAGGGAGGATCGCGGAGAGACACCGATATTTGTTGCTTCGGATAACACCCTCATTGGGGGGATCTTTGTTGCGGACACTTTGCGTCCAGAGACACCAAAAGCGGTGCAAGCCCTCCATAGGGACGGTTACGATCTCCATATTTTGACTGGAGATGATCATGCGGTAGCAAGCTATGTGGCAGAACTTTTGGATTTGGGAGAATCATCAGTTTCTGCAAATCTATCACCGCAGGATAAAATTGCGTACATCCGCACTCTTGAGGAGAAGCACGCACGCACGATCATGGTGGGCGATGGCATCAACGAGGCTCCCGCACTTTCTGCGGCTACCGTGGGTATCGCCATGGGCGTACGAGGAACCGACCTCGCAACTAATGCAGCCAGCATAGTGCTTGTGGATGAAAATTTTCTGAAGATACCGGGAATCATTGCTCATTCAAAAAGAGTCATTTCCGTTATAAAACAGGATCTCGTTGCGGCGACGGCAATTCATGTCGCCGCGGGTATTCTTTCGGTGCTTGGAATTATCACATTACTCCAGACTGCTGTATTTCACGAAACAAGTTCGGTGCTCGTTCTCGCGAATACCGCCCGCCTGTTTATCATTCGACGCGAACACGTATGACGACATTAGCGCTTGATAATGTGGAAGAAGAGAGGGAACGACGAAGAGGAGTTATTTTTATTGTTGCCGCAAGAATTGCGCGAAGTATCGCAGCGGGGATGATCAATATTGCCTTTCCCTATTACATTCTTGTTGAATTACACCATGGAGCTGCCGTCATTGGTCTCATTTACGTTGCCGCCACCGTGATGACAGCGGTCTTGAGTCTCCTTTTTGGAATGACAACTGATACGTTTGGTAAAAGAGGTACCTTGCTCTTTACGAGCATACTTCTTCCAATAAGCGCACTCATGGTATACCTTTCGCCGAGCCTGCTAGTCATCACCATGGCAGCAATGATCGGTGGCTACTCTGCGACTGGTTCCTTGGCAAGTGGCGGTATCGGCGGTGCCGTACAACCTGTGCAAAACACTGTTCTTACCGATCTAACACCAAAAGAAAAAAGAACGGTCTATTTTTCTTTTTTTACGTTTCTCGCTGGCGCTTCTGGTGCGCTCGGTGCACTTCTTGCGCAGTTGTTCAGTGTGCACAATCTATTCCTGGTCGCTGCCATCATCGCTGCTATAGGCATTCTTCCTTTATGGTTCATCAAGGTAAAAGAAATGAGGGGGAAGATTCACAAGTTGCAGACGAAAAAGGTAATTGGTGAATTTAGTATGACCGGCCTATTGAACGGTTTTTCCCAAGGACTTATTGTCCCCTTCCTCATCCCATTTTTCCTCCTCGTATACCACTTACCTAAAGCACAGATGTCAGAATATGCGTTCCTCTCCGGACTTATCGGATCATTCGCCCTCCTTGCTGCACCTCTTTTTGAAAAATATCTCGGGTTTGTAAAGAGCATGCTTATCACACGTGGCATTGGAACGGCGTTATTCGTACTATTACCGATCGTTCGATTCCTCCCGTTTTCTATTTTCATTTATCTTATCGCCCCCGCATTTCGGGTTGCCGCGGTACCTATCCAGCAATCAGAACTTACCCGCAGAGTTAGCGCAGATGAAACAGGACGCGCACTTGGTATAAATCAGGTTGCGCGGCTTGCCGCATCATCAGCCGGTACAGGTTTGAGTGGTTATCTCATAGGCACCGTGCTCATAGACATTCCCTTTTTTGCCTATGGGCTCGTTATGCTAGCGAATCTATATCTTTATGTAAGATTTTTCGGTACTGCTCGTGAGCAGGTCAGGAAGAATGATTAGTCAACCATTCCAAGAAGATTCGCAAGCGTGTACAACATGTCTTCATCTGGATTTTCTTTTCCTTTTTCTGAATCAAAAAGCCACCTGAGATACCCTATATCCCGCTTTACAATATCGACTATTTTTTCTCCTTTGTATTTACCAAACGTGAACCGAGTTATAGCGCTCGGTCTTGAAGAAATTTTGATCATCTCAGTAAGAACGGGTGGCGTTCCACCCATTTTCAGGTAGAGCCGTTTGAAAAGTGCCTTGAGAACTTTTGCATCCCCGAGAGCATCATGAGCCAAGACATCTTGTATGTCTAGGTTGAGATAATAGCGAAGATATTGTAGCGCATGACTTGGTATAACACTGTTCGCGTCAAGGTGACGCGCAATTTTTAACGTACAGATGACATTCCTAGGTGTAATACCTTCCTTTTGCAACATACCAACATCAAATCTTGCGTTGTGTGCAACGGCAACAACATCGCCACTCTCAAATAATTTCTTAAGTTTCCCATACTCTGGATATTCCCTGAAAGAGGGTTGGTCTGCAACCTTCCCTTCGGTAATGTGGTGCACCTCCATCGCGTCTATTTTTATAGGCAATGGCGGCTTAAAGAATCGGTTGAAGATTTCGAGATCTTTCTCCATTCCTATATCCATATGAATAAATGCTAACTGACATATACGGTCCTCTTCCCCCAGTCCTGTTGATTCAACATCGAAAAACAAAAATTCTTTCATGAATACGAAAAGTATACGAATATTATCCTTGTTTCACCACTGAAGCGATTGATTCTTCGAGGAAGAAAAAATAGTATTGGGAAAAATTAAAGAGAGCTAGACCGGTGCTCTTTAATTTTGCGAGTGCTCATTTCATCGATTCCTCAAAACGCTTTTCGACAACTCTCCAATTAAGATTCGCAAAAAATGCATCGATATAATTTTTCTTCTCCTTAGGAACATAATCAACCATATAAGCGTGCTCCCAGAGATCAAGCGCAAGCAGTATCGGTAGCCCTGCAAGTTGCCCAATCTCATGGTCATTCACAAAAATGGTATGTAGCGTCTTCGCGCCGGGATCGCTATATACGACAACCCATCCAGTACCACGACTTCCGGCAACTTCCTTAACATGTCTGATGAAATTTTCTCCACTCCCATATTTTTCTGCTGCCACTACGACGAGCGTTGATGAAGGATCCCCGCTTTTTACGCCTTCGAATTGTTCGAAATAATATTCGTGCATTCGCATGCCATTGAATTCAAATGCGAAACGTCGTCGAAGCTCAGCGGCAAAATAGTCGTCGTTTTCCACCTCTCCCTTGAGAGTTTTCAACTTTTCCATAATGAAATTGGCATGTTTTACATAGCCTTCATATAAGCCAAGATGCACTTGAACTTGTTTCTCTGAAATTCCCTCTAGGGAGGGAATATTAAATGTTTTCGTTTGGTATGTCATAAACAAAAATATACCATAAAGATTTCATCAAAAAGAAACTGGAATAATCTACGGTGAGCGAGCGTTATATCTTACTAAAATACGTTTTATTTTTTGTGATAGCAATAGCAGCAATCACAACTAGGGTGCCATACAATAAGGAGCTTATGGCAGATATTTCAAGAACAAACTTATAGGTAGCGGGGCCAAAAAAAGTCGGGTTATAGAGGGCCGTGAGGAAAAATAGCGCGTCTACAAGATAATTTGCAGCGAGGTAATATGAGAGTGCTAATATTATTTTAAAACCCTTCTTCACCCACAGGAGTTGAATGATCACGAATGGGACTAGTGCAATACTCAGTACGAGTAACACCGATAAGGGAGGTTGTACGGGAATCCCGAAAAAAACACAGGTTTGAAGTAATGGATGAAGGTTCATTATTCCAAGTAAAGAAACGTTGTGGTTGTTAGATAATCCCAACTTTTTTGAGTACAGAATACGCACCATTTTTCTTGATCGTTTTAATTCCCTTAACAGAAACATCAATGATGACTGTTTTCCCGAGTTCAGAGACATAAATGCGGCGCTTCTGAAGGTTTGCTCTGCGGCGCACCTTGCCTGTCGGATTAAATTGGGTCGCGCGAGTACGGTTAGAATAACGTCCGCCAATTTGCGTACTTTTACCAGTAATTGCGCATATTCGTGCCATAGTCATTATATGATACCATAGGATACGAAACCAGCAAATCATGGCTACTATTCTCGCGTTTGTTATTCTTATCCTCTCCATCATTGCGCATGAGGTGGCACATGGCTATGCTGCCGATTCGCTCGGTGATCCGACTGCACGACTCGCCGGTCGTCTCACCCTCAACCCACTTCCACATATTGACCCGGTCGGTTCGGTTATCATCCCCGCGTTACTTGTATTTACAGGCTCAACCATATTTTTCGGCTGGGCGAAACCTGTACCCTATAATCCATACAATCTCAAGAACCATCGCTGGGGTGAGGCACTCGTTGCCGTAGCCGGCAGTACAACGAATATCCTTCTTGCGATTATTTTTGGAATCATCGTACGTTTCGGCTCAGCATTTGGGCTCGACGCAACGACACTTTCGCTCGCTGCAACTATTACTTTTGTCAATCTTTTCCTAGGCCTTTTTAATCTCATCCCATTTCCACCCTTAGATGGTTTCACGGCACTCCGCGCCGCGCTTCCCTGGAATATTTCCTCGGGCCTTCGACATTTCGAGCAGAAGGTACGCACAATGGGTGTACTTTCTCTTTTCCTATTTCTTTTTGTCTTTTCCTTCATTTTTGTTCAACCTTTCCTCATGTTAGTCACCTGGATTTTTAGTCTTCTTACTGGTGGTATATAGTGCGGATATGGACTTCAATAAAATTCCTAAGCAGTTCTGTGAAAATGTTGTCGCCGGGCATTCTCAGGAAAATTTTGTCATGATTATGAGCGTTGGCGATACAGCAAATGCATATGCGCTCACACCACCACACATGAAACGTCTCGTGCAGAGTCTTGTGCATCAGATAGAAGAATATGAAAAAAAGTTTAGCCCAATACAGGCAAAGTGGTCACCAGGTATTGAAAGCCCGATTCAGTCCAAAGACATAAAGGGTAGTGGGGAATAACGTGGACACGCCAACCATCCTCATTATCATCGGAATTACAGGCGATCTCTCAAAACGTAAACTATTGCCCGCCCTTGGCGAGATGGCTGTCGCTGGCGTTCTTCCAAAACAATTCAAGATCATCGGCATCACACGCCAACAAGCCGTCACGCTTGATATTCTTCTTACGGGAGTAATACACTCGGAACAGATCCGCAAGCAAATAGCTCTCTTTTCGATGTCGCTTACCGATGCGCGAGACTATGCACGTCTCGACGTGTATTTACGCGAGATCGCTGGAGGCGTGCTCGGCGGAACGCCACAACGTCTATGGTATCTCTCAGTTCCGCCGAAGACTGCGTGGCCTATTATCAAACAACTTAATGTGTCCGGGCTCGCGAAAGTTCCGCGCACAAAATTGCTCCTTGAGAAACCGTTTGGTGTTGATAGAGAAAGCGCGCAGGAGCTCGTTACGCACATCGAAAACTCTTTTGCGCCTGAGCAGGTCTACCGCATCGATCACTATCTCGCCAAAGAAACGGTACAAAATATCGTTGTCTTCCGGCACGACAATCCACTTTTTGAACGGACATGGAACCACGATGCGATCGAACGCATCGATATTCTCGCGGGCGAGACAATTGGTATTGAAGGTCGCGCTGCTTTTTATGAACAGACTGGTGCACTGCGCGACATCGTGCAGAGCCATCTGCTGCAGCTCGCCGCACTCACACTGATGACCCTACCAGAAGAAGGCGGATGGCAACGTATTCCCGAGGCACGCTACGCGCTCCTACATTCGCTTGAGGTTGATCCTGATCATGTCCACCGCGGCCAATATATAGGCTATCGTGACGAGGTTTACAATCCGACCTCAATGGTCGAGACATTCGTTTCGCTTACACTTTTTTCAAACGATCCTCGCTGGCGCGATGTACCTATCACACTTACCACCGGCAAAGCTCTTGCGCAGAAGAAAACAGAGATTGTCGTTACCTATCGGCGGAACGGCACACAGGATGCGAACATCCTCACACTCCGACTCCAACCGAACGAGGGTATCGAACTTTGTTTCCTTGCCAAGCGGCCAGGTTATGACCGAAAAATTGAGCGTGTACCACTTGCATTCACCTATGCGGACCACTTTGGCGCACTCCCTGACGCCTACGAACATGTGTTACTTGATGCGGTACGTGGCGATCATACGCTCTTTGTCTCAAGCGAGGAAGTACTCGAGTCATGGCGCATTATCGATGCAACGCGAAAAGCATTCGAATCGCACCCCGATACGTTGACACTCTATCCACACGGTGCGACACCAGAGCAAGTGCTTGAACTTGAGCAGAGAGTTTTGTGCGATAAATTCAATTTCTCACCCTAAGCTTGGTTGTGATGATAACTGAATCTCGCGTAATGATTCTGTTCGGAAATTAGTTATCCTTGTGGGTATCGACTGGTATACTAAAATAGATGGAATACCAGGTACCACAATTCATCGAGGTTGAGGATAAGGTTGTCGGACCCTTAACTTTGAAACAATTTATTTATATCACAGGGGCAGGCGGGCTCTGTATTGTGATTTTTGCATACCTGCCTTTCATCTTTGCGGTCCTGCTCGCAATACCCACAGTAGCACTTGCGGCAGCACTTGCGTTCTATAAGATAAATGGGAAACCATTCGTTAACGTGCTCGAGGCCGGTTTCAACTATTATACACGCTCAAAATTCTTTCTCTGGAAACATCAGGATATGGGATCAGCTGAAAAGAACGCGAAAGCTGCCGCAGCGGCAAGGGTAGTAGCAACAGATGCCCTTAATGCCTCTCGTCGAACTCCGAAACTTACCCGCGGCAGACTCTCAGAACTTGCGTGGTCACTCGACGTGCCCACAGAAAATGATGGGCACGGCTTCTAGTATGGCAACACACCCACCAACCGCGACTCAAAAATTTGTTCCGGTCAAAGAAATTCGTAATGGCGTTATCGTTCTTAAGGACGGCGGCTATCGCGGTATACTTATATGTTCTTCCATTAACTTTGGTCTTAAGTCAGCTGATGAGCAGCACGCGGTTACTGTTGGTTTCCAAAACTTTCTCAATATGCTCGACTTCTCTATACAAATAGTTGTGAATTCGCGCAGAATGGATTTACGTCCATACCTCGCTCTTCTTGGGACGAAGGAATCTGAACAGAAAACGGAACTTATGAAAATTCAATTGCGTGAATATATAGAATTCATTCGTTCTTTTACTGAACAGGCAAACATCATGACGAAGTCATTCTATGTCGTCGTACCCTATGCACCGCATATCACTACTGCGAGTGCAGTCGGCCTCTTGAAACACAAGGATGCTGCTACAAAGAGTGCCGCTACTGAAACTTCTTTTGAAGAAGACCGTTTGCAACTTGAGCAACGACTTACACTTGTCGCGGGTGGACTCGCTGGTACCGGTGTTCGAGCAGTTCCGCTCGGAACCGAAGAGGTTATCGAGTTACTATACCGCTCATTTAATCCGGGTGAGCTTGAAAATCCTATTCGCCTTGATAATTAATAATTATGGCACTTCTCGACTTTCTTAATCGCGCAAATAAAAAGGAGGAGACATCAGCGATTTTACCGGTTCTTCCGAAAGATATTTATAAGCAAGGTTCTTTGGATCTCGTCGATACGATAGCTCCGACAGCACTTAAAATCAGTTCGCGAGAACTTGAGCTCGGAGAGAAATTTGTCCGTGTATTTTACACCATCTCTTATCCTCGTTTTCTTTCCGATAGTTGGTTCTCGCCTGTTATCAATCTCGACAAGGTGCTTGATGTTTCTTTGTTCATCCATCCGATTGAAACTGAGCAAGCTCTGCGCGGATTCCAGAAGAAGGTCGCTGAGGTACAGAGTCAGATTAGTGAACGAGAATCGAGAGGGCTTGTACGTGATCCGCTTTTAGATACCGCATATCAGGATCTCGAGAGTTTGCGCGACAATCTGCAACAGGCGCAAGAGAAACTCTTTGACGTTGGTCTTTATCTCGCGCTCTACGGCGATACTAAAGAGGAGATTGATAAAACTGAGGGCGATATTCGTGGCATTCTCGACGCCAAGCTCGTCTATACAAAGCCATCTCTGTTCCAACAGGAGCAGGGGTTCCGTTCTTGCCTCCCGCTTGGTGATGATGAACTCCTCGTCAATTCAAAAATGAACTCTTCGCCACTTTCCTCAATATTCCCTTTTGTCTCCTTCGACCTCACAAGCGATCGTGGCATTCTTTATGGTATCAATCGACACAATTCATCACTCATTCTTTTTGACCGCTTTTCACTCGAGAACTATAATTCAGTTGTCTTCGCAAAATCTGGCTCTGGTAAGAGTTACGCGACAAAGCTCGAGATATTGAGATCACTCATGTTCGGCGCCGATGTTATTGTCATCGATCCTGAGCGAGAATACGATCAACTTGCAGAGGCCACGGGTGGACGCTCTTTTCACATCTCGCTCTCTTCCGAACACCATATCAACCCGTTTGATCTTCCACCGGTAAAAGAGGATGAGGATCCGAGAGATATTTTGCGTTCCAATATCATCACGCTCGTTGGGCTTTTCCGTATTATGCTTGGTGGCCTTTCTCCCGAGGAGGATGCGCTTGTCGACCGCGCCATCAGTGAGACCTACGCGCTTAAAGATATCACGGGCGATGCCGACTTCACGGGTGCGGAGCCGCCTCTTCTCTCCGATTTTGAACAGGTACTCTACGGTATGGAGGGGAGTGAGTCTTTGCTTGAACGCCTTTCGAAATATATTCGCGGCTCATGGGCCGGATTCATAAACCAGCCAACAAACATTGATCTTAAGGAGCAATTTACTGTCTTTTCGGTACGTGATATGGAAGATGAACTCAAGCCTGTCGCTATGTATATCATCACGCACTATATCTGGAACGAAGTGCGTCATGATTTGCGAAAACGACTACTCATTATTGATGAGGCATGGTGGATGATGAAAAGTGAAGACACTGCGTCATTCCTGTACTCCGTCGCTAAACGCGGACGTAAATACTATCTTGGTGTTGCAACTATCACGCAAGACGTTGAGGATTTCTTAAAGAGCCCCTATGGACGACCAATCCTTACCAACTCCTCACTTCAGTTATTGCTGAAGCAATCACCAACTACAATTGATGTCTTGCAAAAGACGTTTAATCTCACTGATGAGGAGAAATACCTTCTCATTGAAGCTGGGGTGGGAGAGGGGCTCTTTTTTGCGGGATTGAAACATGTCGCAATAAAAATTGTTGCGAGTTACACTGAGGATCAAATTATTACCTCAGATCCTTCGCAAGTTCTCGCGATAAAAAAGGAGAAGGAACGGTATGTCACGGAAAAGAAGTAATTCGGAGCCGCCAGAGACAATGACATGGCCGAGAGCGATACCTATTATCGTCGTGGCAATCATATTGGATTTGCTGAGAGCGCTTTTTGAGATGCTCTGGTTCTTTGGACCGGCAATTGCCGCATTGGCTTGTACCGGTCTGGTGAATGGCGCACTTGGAACGAGCATCGCCGCAACTGCAGGGAAGGTGGTAGC
>DAICZX010000040.1 GCA_027310925.1 Candidatus Parcubacteria bacterium | reverse complement strand
ATAGTATGCTGTATATAAATGTGTTGTCAAGTGTTTCCAAGCTATTGAACCATTACGGGAATCTTGACTGTGCGCATAATTTATGCTATCTTAACGGCAGCTAACAAGCTCCTTTCAATTAAAGAATCACTACCCATGAGGCAAGCTTTGTGCGACCTATCTTTTACAATTGTTATCGCAAGATAGCTCACTAGGTCGTACGCAGCTCGCCTCATACGAGGATGGAGTCGCTCACCCGACGGTTCGGGTATGGAGAAAGATGATGACGATGTCCACGACATTGATCACGTCGCGTGATCCGAAAGGTCAACAGGCAACGAGTATCTTCGAGGCCGCCTACAACAAGGCTAACCTCGACGACACGCGTGCTCAGCGGCTCAACGAAAACGGAGACGAACTGAAGGTTGGGATTTCAAAACTCATCGCGGAGCTGTCAATTTCTGACCGCTACGCCGACGAGGAAGTCTCTTCCAGCTACACGTACCCTAAGGAATACAGTCGTCGGCCAATCGAGGAACAGATCGAACGCATCGCAAAACTCTTCGACCTCAACCCTCAAGATGCCTACGCGTTCGCAAAGTCGTTGCCGGAACTCCCCGAAGGGGCCGAAGGATGGTTCGCCATTCCCTAGATTGCAGCTGTCGCGAAAAAGCATTTTCCGAAGGTCACGGACCCGGCAGAGCAATACTGCCGTGTCCAGAATCTGATCCTCGAGATGATTGGCAAATCACGCCGCTTCCACAACTACCGTGAAGGCGAGATCAATTCGCAGTCTCTGCGGATGCATACTCGTACGGCGCACGCGCTCGATCTGGTTAAGGAAACGCAGAAAGGCGACATCCTGATCATCGCCGCACAGCTCGGCATGCGCCATCGTGGTCGTTCGGTTCGCCGAGCACGCGAAGTGTTCGTCGCAAACGAGTTCGGACTCGATGGGGTAATCGTTGGCAGTATCGCCCTCACGCATCCGGAACGCTTCGTTCGTTTTGAAGAACTCGACATCGACTGCCCGGGTAGCAGCGGGCACGGGTTCTCGCACGCCCCGATCTTCTTCCACGACGACGAGCTCAAGTTCGCCGCGCGCAGGGTCGACGGTGCGCGCGTCCGCTACGGCTCTGCGTCCGGTTTCCTCCCGCAGTGATTCTTGTCGCTTGAGTCCTTGGATCTTTTGCATTCTTGATCCTTGGGCTCGAAATTTCTCGGGGTTATCCACTTGCTGGATAACCCCGATTTCTTTTACTAAGGCGACAATTCCTACTGAAAGTTCAGTTGTTGGTAATCCCATTCGCAAACCCCAATACTAAGGTATGTAATGTCTAACCGACCTCCTGAACATTTTTCAGTGGCGAATGTAGCACGACCGACGAGACGTGATTTTGCAGTTTTTGCATGAGATATTCTTTCGGGGTCTTCCCCTTAAGTGCCCCGTACCGAGAACACGTTTCTGCCTGGAACCTGCTCGGAATAGGCTTTATCATTGGAGGGATTGTCCTACTGAATCTAAAGTGAGGTTCGAACATCGTTCTACATGCGACTAATCCTTGACATATAGACTACTAATGCTAATATAAAATCAGCGTTCTTGTCAGAGCTTGCAGGCACACTTTTATCCCATTGTTTAGGGCTTAGTACGATATATTTTGAGCCCCAGCGATTGGTAAATTAAGGCCGCATAACCCACATAACCGAGGAGAAAGCTGCTATGAGTAGTACTGGAAAAGTGATCGGCGTTGTCGTTCTCATGATCGTCGCGGTTCTGGGCATCACGTGGATTGTCCAAGGCAACAATTTCTTCATGTATAAAGTGTTCGCTCCTCAATACGCGAGCGTGCAGCGTAAGGTGTTCGAAAACACCGCACCATACAACATGGGCATGATGCAAGACCTGCGACGCATGCAGGAGGAATACATAACGGCTGATGCGCAACACAAGGCTGCAATCGGAGCGATGATCCTCCACAACTACGCCCAATATGATGAGGACCGAATGCCGCCGGACCTGCGCACCTTCTATGAGCAAGTAAAGCGTAATCAGGGCATCGCATCGCCGACACCCTAGACACACAGCAAAACGCATGAAACTCACTCAAGGAGACATATCTATTATGAAGCGCTTCTCAATTGCCGTTGCCGTTGCCGTGGGAATCCTAACCCTCGCGGCCTGCTCCCCAGCACGAACGTCGAACGATAAACAGCGGGATCAGGAATCCAGAATCACCAGTGAGGCCGCCTCCGAAGTCGGCATGCCCAACGTCACGCATTTCCGCGAGATGCGGTTGCTGAAGTTCATCTACGAGATGCGGGACCAGGACAATCTGTCCACGTGGACCTATCTATTCAATCAGTTCACAGGTAAGTACGTCCTGATGTGCCCGTCAATCGGCTTCCCGATTCCGTATGCAACACAGTTCTCGGCACCGGAGTCCATGCAGACCTACAACGTTCCGAATGCCGGTGGCGTCAGATCGTACGGAGTCGAGAGACTCCCGCAGGCCGAGCCGAATGGGCTCAACATGCCGGCATCTGCCGAAGGAACGTGGGTCGTCTGTATCGGCCCCAACAACAAGCCGGCTGTAACGTATTCAGAACCTCGCGTGACAACATTCCTCTATAAGTTACCGGGCAGTGCAGTTCAGCACTGAGACCGGCCGTTGTAGATTGAAATACCCCGCCATGTCGCAAGGACATCTGGCGGGGATCTTTTTTGAACAATTAGAATACGAATTTGCCATCAGAAAGATTGCCCAAGAACCACTTGCAGAGTGGCAGACGGCTTTTATGAGCAGATTATTTCTGTGAAACCGACCCAGAGGAGTGCGAACGCCCGAGACGTCTTGCAATCGACCGTATCGGCTCCTTTCGCCGCGGTCCTTGCTGTATTTCCCCACGCTCCTCCACGCTTAATTGCTTGTGTGCCATATCCCGCTATATTAGCGGAGTGGTGCAATTACTTGTTGAACTCGCTGTCGGTCCGACCTTTAAACGCATTCACGTATGCACGATGCCCGACGTTTTGTATTGAACCAATCACCTGCTGACCTTCAGCGTACATCAAACCATATTGCTCCTCATCGTTGAAGAACATAAAATTGCCGACCACGACATCACCCTTGTCGAATCCTTCAGTGTTTAGGAGCAACTTCTTCCAGAGATATATTTTCCATTCGGATAAATAGTCCTTGTTGAAATCTTGAGAGACTGGCGTCATAGTCCTGCCTCAACTGCCGCAGACTGGCTACCAGTCGATACCTGCACACTAGAAACGTTATGGGCGTTGAACATAATGAGGCCAATAAGTAGTCCAAGTAACACGAGACCGCCACCAATTACTTCAATGTATTGCACGCGCCATTTGACGGTTATTGCGATGATAAAGAGGATGAGGACGATACCTGCAAGGAGAGAAAGGACAAGTACGATGGTGTTAGTTGGCGCTGTCGCTATGCTGGAAAGGAACGATGGGAGGAAGGATTCCTTGGTAGGCACCGTGATAACAGCAGGCACACTAGCAGAAGGTGGAGGCGTTACGTGCGCCGCGCGAACGGAAGATGTCGTAGGGACGGTATCTTGCGATGGTGTTGGCAGTGTTGTCGTTGGCAGCGATGGCGGAGGCGCTGTTGATAGGTTGGAGACGGCGACCTGCGAAGAAGCAGGTGGATTCGCTGGCGTAGCGAAGAAGGTTACGACAAACGTGGTTTGCTGACCCTGATACATGCCATTAGCTACTCCGATCCCCACTTGGGTGTATTGCGGCTTAACGATGTTCGCATGATGTTCAGGAGAGGCCATCCAGGCATTTTCAACCGCGGTAGAGTCCGTGAAGTTCACGGCCAGGTTTTCCCCTGCATAGGTGTACTGGTAGCCGACTTGGTCGAGCCAGTCCCATGGTGTTACTCCGCTTGGTGAGACGTGTGCGAAATATCCTTTGCTTGCCATGTCTTGGGCTGCAAGTGTCGCTGCCCTATCAAGGGTAGCGTTCTCTGTTACGGCTGGGACGTCGTTGGCAGTACGATCCTGGTTCGTGAGTGCTACGAGCGTTCCGGGTAGTACGGATGCGAGGAAGCTCGTGTTGGGAAACACCAACTTTATCTGCGCGAGGTATGCCCCTTCAAGCACGACAATACCGATAACAAATACCGTGAGTGATGTTGCGCCGAAGAAATGCGGACGGTAGTTGTTGCGCTTATGCGGGAAGAAATAATCGTGGAGACGATGCAGAAACGGTTTACGCTTTCCGTGCAGCGTGGACATTACTCAACGATACGACAGATTCCTCACATGAACAACCCCGCATGTGCGGGGTTGTTCGCTGTTTATTAAATTGAGTTAGGGGTGGTTTCCGAAGAAATGTCTCAAGACTGGATAAGTGTGGTGTACACCACAAGGCGATGGTCGTAGGTTCGCTCCTGTTGCAGCCAGACGCCAGCGCAGGTAATAAGGTTGAGATAGCTGCCTCCGGTCTTGGTGAATATATCTTCAGGCACTTGTGTATACGGATAATTCTCGATATCTGTTACGCGGAAATAGAGTGTGCCTCCTGCCGCAGTCCGTACCTCTATATCCTGTCCAGTCTGTATATCGTTGAGGTGTTTGAAAACTCCGTCGAGCCCAAGCGCGTTATCGAGATGTCCTGCAATTACCGCACTTCCCTCCTGCCCTGGCTCCGGTCCTCCCTTGTACCATGCTACATCCGTAAAATTGCTCGGATCTCTCATGAGTCCTGCGGCGGTACGCCCAACATGTTGGACGGACGCATTTATATGAAGGCTCGGAATAAGCAGGCGTGCGGGGAGTGTACTCGTCGACTGCTTATTTTGCACGCCGCCCTCAACCATCGGAGACATCGCCGGAGCATTGTCTGTCGATGAACTGACAAGTATATACGTCGTGACGGCACCCCATGCGACAAGTGCAGCGATTGCTGCAGCGAGAAGCGGGATGATGCGTATTTTTCTATTTATAGTAGTCACAGAAAAAAGTAACTAATGCCTATAATTGCAGTCTTAGCGAGAAATTATAGACCTAATGTACGAGAGAGTCTGTAGACACTTACTGCCGCCAAAAATGCGACGAGTGAAATAATCATCCAGTTGAAGGGAGCGGCGCCTCCTTCTCCCGTGTTTGGTGCACCAACCAAAGGCGAATAATTAGGTATGTCAGTAGAAATTCCGAGAACTTGTCCAGGGGCAGAGACTCCTCCACCTGATCCGCCTCCCGAGCTTGATAAGCCACTGGTACTTCCTCCGCCACCCCCACCACTTCCACCAGAGGAACCTCCAGAAACAGTACCGCTTATCGAACCCGAACCACCTCCACCCGTGGAGCCTCCAAGTGTACCGGAGACTGCGCTGCCTCCCGTGACACTACCGCTTATCGAACCCGAAGAACTATTTCCATTTAGTAAGCCTCCCAAGGTTCCGGATACGGTACTGCTTCCGTTTATAAAGCCCACTAGTGTGCCAGAGACTGTACTACTGTCCCCAACGGTACTAGCATCAAGCGTAACTTGCGTTTGTGCTAATGCTCTGCCATTCAGTACCGCGCCGGTTTGTATGATGATTTGCTTTGCGCTCAATATAGTTCCATTGAACGTAGAATACGTTCCGAGCGTTGCACCAGTGACACCACCGACCTGCCAGAAGACGTTTGACGCTTTGGCTCCCCCGGTCAGTATCACTTTTATACCACTAGCAAGACTACAGGCAGAAGCGATACTGAGATTCCCTGCTATCTGGAATATCCAAACAGCGTTTGAGCCGCCCGAGAGAGTAACGCTCGTTGGAATAGTCACATCAGAACTCCATTTGTAGAGTCCGGGAGCAAGCGTCATCCCACCGATATTTCCAGCGCCCAATTCGGTTGCTGTTGGGTTTGTTCTCCCAGCGGCGTTAGCGTATGCGGTTCCCATATCGAGTACCGCGTTGTCCACAAATGTTTTGTTGGCTGCAGGAGGATTACCGGCAAAACAGGCTTGATTACCACTGCCTACGTATGCCGCATCAACACCATATATTGTTCCGGTTATTTCTGAACAATACACATCGTTCATAGCGGCTGCGGTAATCGGGCTAGCACCGATATTACCAGTTATGGCAGAGGCGTGACTCCCTGTATCTGTGATACCCGTTTCTGATAGGATTGCGAAATTACCCGCCGCCCCAAGATTTACAGGCGCCAGATCCGCCGCAAAGGCACTTGCCGGGCCAGCGAACGCCACCGCAAATGAAGCAGCTAATACCGTCATAGCTGCCACCGAACTCCTATTAAGTTTTTTCATATATTGCTTATCAAATTGCTTATCAAATTAGTGATAGGCAAAGCATAAGCTACACCGGGTGTTTTTTTGGTGAAGTTGTATCAGAACCCGCATGCTGTCACTCATACCCATTCCACATCCGCCCAAGGAAGGCCTCCTTCGGGCGGTCTTTTTACCCAATATTCGAGGACCAGTTGTTTGGGTGGTGTACTCGTGAAGACTGGTGGCCTAAAGCGAGAACGCGGAAGATGTTCCGGCAGTGGTTCGAGGTGGAGTTCCACTCCATGGTGTATGACCCGTATGTTGAGCAGAGTAAATAAAAAGAACCGCCGATGAATGTGGCGGTTCTCGGCGGTTGAATTTACATCATATTTCTTTCGCAGAACCGCCGGTCGGAAGGATGGTTGCGGATTCGGGATACCTTGATGTGTCATCTACTATAACCATGCTTGGTTTACCCGCCTTACACGATGCGAGACATAACTCAAGCGGCGAAGGAACACGTTCGACTTTGCCGGGTAGCATCCACCTGCCGCACAAGTCAAAGCCATCTGCGCACGTCATTCTCGAACATCCAACGAAGGCATCTGCACCGTCCTCGGTGTAGCGGACCGCATAGTTAGGGATTTTGTAGTCCTTTTTGGGCGTGTAGAGAGTAATGAGATCGCCGATAACAATTGTGTGACTGCACCACGCGCACTTGATAGACATCTTTCCGAGGCATTCGAGACAATAGTCCGGCCTCCCGTTTTTAGCGAGCGGCATTTTCATTAGATTCACGCTCTCACCATCGCTCATAGGACCTTCGAGCATCGTCCGATGACCGCACACATTTGTCGTATAGGTTCGACGGAAAGATCTGTTCATGGCTGCCCAAAATCTTTTTAACCCGATAGAAATGTTCACTCGTGTGTCCTCCTGTGTTTGTCTGGCGCAGATGCTATCACTACCTGTCTGGATTTCCAAGCATGGTGGCCCACAGGCAGGACGCAAAAGATGTTCTGGAAATGGTTCGCTATGGAGTTCCACTCCATGGTGTATGATCCATACGTTGATGGCATTCCTTCTCCCGTCATTGGGTTATAGCGCGACACCATGAAAGTCGAGAAGAAAGTCTTTGTCTATATTCTGGAGTGCCGTGACACATCTCTCTATGTCGGATGCACCAATGACCTCGAGAAACGACTAACGGAACACAATGGATCGCCGCGAGGCGCTCGGTACACGAAGGCACGGCGGCCCGTGGTGTTAAAACATACAGAATCGTTCTCGACGTTAGGAGCGGCTCGAGGGCGGGAAGCGGAAATCAAGAAATGGTCTCGGGAGAAGAAGCTTGATTTGATAAAAATGGGAACAAGCATACTAAAGAGCGTCACCCGAGGGTGACGCTCTTTAGTTTTTAGCTAGAATGCAGAACTCTTGCCCGCTCAAGCGTTCGTCTTTGATCTTCGCTTGCACGTTTGGCGGCTTCTGTAAAAACTTCGATCTTTTCTTTCGGCGGAGCATTACGAAGGAAATCCGAAAGACCGTTATACTCGCTCATGTACGGCGTACGAGAGACAGTTGTCGCCCTAGGTTCGTCATTTCGTAGTATTTTTGTAAGCCATTTCATAGTGATTTCTCAAGGTCTTCTTTAGTGTATCGCTCGCCGATATATGAGTCAATCGAGGTGCTGGGATCAACCATTTTCACCACTTCCTCGGTCGCGCTTGTGCTGAAATCTTTCTTCACCAAAAAGATTACTATTTTATCCGTGAACTCTCGATGTAGCCGCTCAATTGTTTCCTTGGCTCCGCAGAACTGCTCGATAAAGGCAGACTTCGGGATGTTTCTGCCTTCAAGTTGCTCGCGGGCTTGGGTGAAGCGC
>DAICZX010000038.1 GCA_027310925.1 Candidatus Parcubacteria bacterium | reverse complement strand
ATAGTATTTGTATTGTTCATTGTGTATCAAATCTACCGTTACCTATTTACGCACTCGATCTTTCTTATATTGCTCACGGTACTTGATGTTGCGGTCATCTGGCTTACTTGGCACGAATATCGTTATTTTAAAAAGTACCACATGTTTGCGCAGTAGGGCGGTCAGTCTTTTCTCCATGCGGGGCGTATGATTGCAATGTTGATAAGCAGGTCGTATAGACTAACGCAATGTTATACTTAATCGTATCACGATTATCAGGATACTTAATTAAATATAAAAATCTTTCATGAAGAGGCTTGTATTTAAAAATCTACGTTTTATTCAAGGAGTGGCTGGAGTAACTTGCACCGTTTTACTTCTTAGTATGGCATCATCCGTGCAGGCGGCCTCGCTTACTTCTATACAAGTGAATGCGGTAACAAATCTTTTACAAGCATTTGGTGCGGATCCGGCAACCATAGCAAGCGTTCAATCTGTTCTTGAAGGAACAACAGCTTCTTCCACGACCATGATACCGCCTTCTACTGGTGGAGTATCGATGCCGTCTATAAGCGGTTGCGCAACCATTCCCAGTAATCTCCAAATTGGTTCTTCCGGGGAAGACGTGTCTAGGCTCCAATCCTTTTTGAGCAAGGACGGAAATATCTATCCGCAAGGTCTTGTGACGGGATATTTTGGTACCGACACACAGGAGGCCGTTCAACGTTGGCAAATGTTGCAAGGCATCGTGGCAACGGGGACACCGCAATCGACAGGCTATGGGGTAGTTGGTCCTCGAACACGCAGTGAAATGGATAAAGAGATGGAGGTGGAATGTGAAAAAGGTGACCTGAATTCTTCAACGGCATCATCTACATTGGGAGAAGGCGAATCAAGTTCTGTGTCCCCAGTGATATCGCAGACAGACAGTTCCAGCACGGATTCAACGGCCTCAAGCGACTCGAGTTCAGGCCAAAAATCAGGCGATAACTAATTGCTCATCGCGCTCAGTCCTTCTTAAGGCAATTGGGAAAGAAAATGTAATAAAATCTTGTGCCAATTACGAAAAGAATACCTCACACTCGCGGTGTATGCTAAATGGCATGGGTATCAGTACACGTGTCAGGGCTGTTGCTCCTATTATTTTAGTCATTGGTGTCATTCTTGTGGCGGTTCTCGCTTACGCGTTCTTCACAAATCAGTCGTACAAGCGTTTGATTGTCCAGGCGACGTATTTCTGTGCCGATGGTAAGAGCATAATTGCCACCTACTATCAGAGTAAGAATAAATCTGTGCCAAAGGCAGGCCAACCTCCAACACCAAACGGAAGTGTTTCGTTGGATTTGAGTAATGGGCGTTCGATGGTATTACCGCAGACCATTTCGGCTGACGGGGTGCGTTATGCAAACGCCAATGAGTCTATTGTATTTTGGAACAAAGGGAATGGGGTCACGTTTGTGGATAATGGCCAGCAGACATATACAGGTTGTATTGAAGTCGCAAAAGATCCCGGAGGTCTTCCCAATGTGTATGAAAATAGCGCGGAAGGATTTTCGATTCGGTATCCTGTAGGTTATACCGTTGACAATATGTACAAGTACCAGGAATTTGGACCCGGGAAAGATATTGACGGCGTGAAATTCACTATTCCTGCTTCTGTAGCGAAGGGCACTAATCTTGTCGCCGATTCGTATGTGAGCGTGGAACAAACCAAGAAAACGCGAACTTGCATAGCAAGCAGTTTTCTCAATCAGGGCGTGGATGTGCATACGCTAAACGAAGATGGGATGACATATTCCGTTGCGTCATCGACAGGCGCAGGAGCGGGGAATCGATACGAGGAGACAGTCTATGCTTTGCCAGGGACAAGCCCGTGTATCGCAATTCGGTATTTCATACACTATGGCGTTATCCAAAACTACCCGGAAGGCATGGTGCACGAATTCAATGCGCAGATACTCCTCGCCCAGTTCGACGCGATCCGTAGGACATTAATACTCGATCAGTAAAACGTGTGGGAAACGGCAGCCGGTTTAATCCGCTGCTTTCTCCGGGGATTTTTTTGATCTGCGTTCTCCTTGAATAAGTGGCGCGATTGGAAATAGTTCTGGAAGGCGGTTTAGGTAGGGGATATATGGGAAGAGAATAAACACAAGCAAGACAAATCCAAGAATGAGTGCTCCGTCTCGGTCCCCGTATGAGTTACTCAGAAGATTGAAGGCGGTATTTACAAATCCGAGTGGTGCAAGCCACCACGAACCAGGTGGAAGTTTCCATACGCTGCCGGTTTCATCTTTAACCATGCCCCACTGCGCGGTGTCCATGTTCAACGCACTTGCCTGATCATGGAGCGCACCGGTTTCATCAAGAAAGCGAAGTGAGTAAGTGTAGTTGATAGACGGATTTTCTTGATCAAGCAGAGATTCATAAAGACCACTCTTCGTCATTGGCATTAGTGTGCCCAGTATGGCGATGACCGGGTTGGTTGAGCTTGCGGTAATCTGAGTTGGCACACCATCGGCGACATACTGTTTTGCTTGTGCAATATATGCCTGTTGTGCCGTGGTAGAGGATTGTTCAAAAATAGCCCAGGCATCAGGGGTATGACGATTGAGTGAAGCGACTTGTTCATAAGGAGTGGTTACGAAAACGGTACGGGTGTCGAAGGTATACGGATCAATCGAGTCAAAGTATGTGGCGGTATCTGAGGTATGGTCGAAATCGGCAAGTAACGTTGTCGCGATAAGGCCCGGGTCTTTCTTGGCGACGTCGGCGATATGTACCGCTGGTACATATGGAGAGTGAAAGAAGAATGCGAGTGTGATTATAAGGGTCACAAGCGTACCGCCACGAATAAAAAGTATGCGATGGTCTGCAGGCACCATTTTATACGAAATGTCCTTGCGGTACGGCTTCGCGATACCATACGTGTGTTCAATTAAGTAGTGTGCGAGGAAGAGGAAGAAAATGGTGAGCGGAATGATGGCGACATGGATAATGAAAGTCTGAGTATAATTCAGTGGATTCAACCAATAGCCCAAGTAGGTGCCGTTCCAAAAGTCAGCCCCAGATACCGCACGATATTGTGAGGCGAAGTCACCGCGCAATCCGTATCCAAACTCGGTCTGAATAAGCACGAGAGCGAAGATAATTGCACCGAAAACCCACACCATTCTTCGCGGCGCACGGAAACCGCTCGTCGAGAATCCAACGAGAGCATGCAGTATGAGGATAAAAATAAACGCTTGCACGGTCCAAAGGTGAATACTACGCACAAAAATGCCCCATGGAGAGAAGAGCCACCATGTTTGTCCCATGAACCCCATCGTGATGCCAGTGATAGTGAGTAGAAGGAGACACGTAAGCGCCATGAAGCCAAGCGAATAGAAAATCCTATTTCCGTAGGAGGGCAATCGATGGAAATATATTTTTTCCTTAAGCGTTTTGAGTGCATTAGTCCGCGGACCGTATTCAACAGGGTCCCGATCCTCATTATTCATTTACTTACAATATCATAAGTATTGCGTGGCGAACTTGGCTGAACGGTACGCGATTGGGGAGGCCAGTTTTCGCATATAGTAGGTAGTGTTAGGATATGAATGAATGATTGATTCAATGATCGACAAAACAGATTGTTTTCATTTGCTTGTTGAACCTGTTGAGCCGCTTGCAAGTGAACTGAGCAGCATAATTCAAAAACTTTCCGAAGAGTATGGCGGCCCCATCTTTAAGCCACACGTAACGTTGCTTGCAGGAATACCCATAGGATCCGAAGAAGAAATCGTTTCGAAGGTGTGTGCAGTAGCGAATGCACTTGCACCCTTTTCGCTAACGTTGGGGAAACTGGATATAGAGGATGTGTATTTCAGGGCTTTATATTTTAAGATCAAAGAAATAGGGGAGATGAACATATGCCACACACTGGCAAGAAAGATTTTTGGAGTGGAAGACAGCAATATCTATATGCCACACTTAAGCCTCCTCTACGGGAATTATCCTCGCGCAAAAAAGGAGAAGACCGTAAAAACCATCACCACACCTGGCGAATCTTTTTTCTTTGTTAATCGGATACATCTATATAGAACGGAAGGAAAGGTCGCAGATTGGAGAAAATTGGGAGAATTTAAATTAACGGTCTCGTGAGATCTCTAGCCACTTAGAGTCCGATAGAGGAAATGAATGTCGCAAGTTCTTCACCATCAATAAGACGCCACGCTCCTGGCGCAAGATCATCAAGCCTCACATTTAATATGCGGATACGCTTGAGTTCGACGACGGTGTTATGGAGTGCCGCGACCATCCGGCGTATCTGATGTTTTTTTCCCTCGGTGAGGGTAATGGTAAAGGTATTCGACCCAGTCGCTCGTACTGAGCAATGTTTTGTTAAGTAGCCTTCAATGTTGACACCAGCCTCCATCGTCTTCTTGAAGCTATCACGAAGTGGTTTAAATGTCCGAACACGATATTCTTTGTCATGTTTATAGTCCGGGTTCAAGAGCCGATCGGTTACCCGGCCATCGTTTGTGAGGATAATGAGTCCGCTCGAATCCTTATCGAGTCGACCAATAGGAAATACGTCTCTTGGTAGTGTGACACTTCCTCTAATATCTTTTTCGCCCACTTGCGGTGAATGCGTGATGACACCGACCGGCTTATGGTAAGCGTAGTAGAGGTAATTTTTTGAAGTCGTTTTTCCTACGAGCTCGACATGATCACCTTTCTGCACCTTTTCTCCCATGAGTGCGGTGCGGCCGTTGATGAGCACATGCCCCTTTGCGACGAGCTCGTCCGCACCACGCCGCGTCGCAACACCTCTCTCACGCGCAAGATACTTGTTGATGCGCATTGGGTATACGTCCAAGATTTTTACATTAGTTTTTGACATGTTGGTACTATACAGTACCGCGTCACGGCCCCTCTTTATTAAGGATCAATGCGAAGATGAAATAGACTTTCCATTTCGACACGAAATAAGGTAGGGTGCTCATATGAATCGGGAAGAAAGCATCATCCGTTTTGAAAAAGTCTCGTTTGAATACGGGCATAATAAGCCGATTCTCGACGAAGTCGATTTTTCTATTCGGCGTGGTATGAAGGTGGCGGTGATGGGACAGAATGGTGCAGGAAAATCAACCATATTCTCCATCATGGTCGGTGCTTTAAAGCCTGAGAATGGTGAGGTACACGTAACACACAACATGACAATTGCGACTGCACCACAAGTCGTTCCACGAGACGGTTCCGTGCTTACCGTACGCGAATTTTTTCAAAAATGTTTCGAAAAACCCGTATATGATATTGATCCCCGCATTGACACAGTGCTTAAGGCTGTGAATTTGGAAGCCGACCATGATCGCGTGGTTAAGAGCTTTTCAGGCGGTCAGCAGGCGCGACTGCTGCTCGCGTCGGCACTCATCCAGAACCCAGATCTGCTATTACTCGACGAGCCAACAAACAATCTTGATACCGCCGGCATAGAACATCTCACTAAGTTTCTCATCGATTATTCAAAAACCTGCATCGTCATCTCACACGATGCGAGGTTCCTCAATGCATTTACCACGGGTGTTCTTTATTTAGACGTTTTTACGCACAAGGTTGAACAATATCTGGGAAATTATAACGATGTGCTGAGGGACATTTCGATGCGCATCGAGAAAGAGAATCGAAAGAACGCGCAGCTCGAGAAGAAGATCCAGGATAATAAAGACAAGGCAAACTTCTTCGCACAGAAAGGCGGAAAAATGCGGCTCGTGGCGAAGAAGATGCGCATCGAAGTGGGGGAGATGGAAGAAGCGAAGGTAGATGTGCGCAAGGAGGATCGCACCATCCGGCCTTTCACGATTCCCGCGCAAGAACAATTGGGCGGCATCATTTTCTCACTCTCATCGTACAAGGTGCAGAAGGGCAAGAAGTTCGTGAAGAAGATAGCGAATATCTCGCTGAGAAAGAGTCAACATCTCTTCTTGCGCGGTCCGAACGGTATCGGCAAGAGCACACTCTTGGAAGCGATAGTGAGTGGTACAGCAGAGGGCGCAACCGTCGCGGAGGGAGTGAAAGTCGGCTACTATCGTCAGGATTTTTCCACGCTTGATTTTGATCAAACGGTGTATGCAGCCTTGAGTCATGTTATGAGTAAGCCAGATGAGGAACGGTTGCGTACAACCGCTGCGGGGTTTCTGCTCACCGCGAGCGTGATCCACTCCAAGATTGGGAATCTTTCGGAAGGACAGAAAGGTCTAGTTGCTTTTGCCGCACTCGTGCTTGAGAAGCCAGGTTTACTCATTCTTGATGAGCCGACAAACCATATTAATTTCCGGCACCTGCCTATCATCGCAAAGGCGCTCGACGCGTACACCGGTGCGATGATCCTTGTTTCCCACGTGCCAGAGTTTGTTGATCAGATTCGCATCGATGACATTCTAGATCTGGAGAAGTAAGAATGTCTCTCGTTTGGTTACGGTTGTCGCGGTGACGGTTTTTTGGGTTGCCACCCACGCGTCGTATAGATAATTCATGCAAGGCATTTGTATGGAAATGATTTTCGTGGTACATTGAATTACCGCCCACGCGGCATTTTTATTTTATGGAAATTAGAAATATTGCTATCATCGCGCACGTTGATCATGGGAAGACGGCTTTAACTGATGCCATTCTCAAGCAGACTGGTGCGGTAGCAGAAGGCGCAACGATGGATAGCAACGTGCTTGAACGCGAGCGTGGTATTACTATTTACGCCAAAAATGCTTCGGTTGAATACAAAGGAACCAAGATCAATATTGTTGACACGCCTGGACATGCAGACTTTGGTAGCGAGGTTGAGCGCGTATTACGTTCCATCGATTCTGTTCTTCTCGTTGTCGACGCAGCGGAAGGCCCAATGCCACAAACCCGTTTTGTGTTGAAAAAATCTTTGGAACTCGGACTTAAGCCGATTGTCGTACTCAATAAGATTGATAAACCGGCGTCTGATCCAATGCGCGCAGAAGAGCAGGTACTGGAACTTTTCCTTGAGCTCGGTGCGTCGAATGAACAGTCAAGTTTCCCTGTATATACGCGATCGGGCGTGAGGGTATCGCGCTCAAGAATCTCACCGACGAACACAAGGACCTCACCCCACTACTCGATACTATTCTTGAAAAGGTTCCGGCGGCTAATATTGCTATTGACTCGAGTGCGCCGTTGTTGCTTCAGCCATTCAATCTCGCGTACGATAACTTTCTCGGACGTCTCGCGATCGGTCGTATCTATGTTGGAACTATTCGTCCAAATCAGCAAGTCTTCGTAAAGAAACCTAGCGGTGAGGTACGAAGCGGTCGCACGACGAAGATATTTACCTTTCAAGGTCTTGAGCGAGTCGAAACGGCCGAAGCATCTGCCGGGGATATTGTACTCATCGCTGGTCTTCCTGATATCTACATTGGTGAAACAGTGACTACTGATGAGTCTGCTGCGCCCTTGCCTGCAATCGCAGTAGATGAGCCGACCATTGCGCTCGATTTCCTCGTCAACAACTCTCCCTTCGCGGGACGGGAAGGAAAATATGTGACTAGCCGTCAAATTCGTGATCGTCTCGAAAGAGAGCTTGAAATTAACGTTGGCCTAAAGATTGACTTCTCAAGCTCAGACTCTTTCCATGTATCAGGCCGTGGCGAACTCCATATCGCAGTGCTTCTTGAGAATATGCGTCGTGAGGGATATGAACTCCAGGTTTCTCAACCACACGTCATCATTCGCGAAGAGAACGGTGTGAAAATGGAACCCTTTGAAGAGGTCATTGTCGACACGCCGTCCGAATTCCAGGGTGCCATTATTGAAAAACTTGGCGCACGCGCATTTGCGTTACAGAACCTCACACAACATGGAAATATCGTACGTCTTACGTTCGTTGGCCCAACGCGCGGATTGCTCGGATATAAAAACGTATTCGTTATCGACACTCGTGGTGAGGGAATCCTCTCCTCGCGCGTGCTTGGCTTCAAGCCATATGCCGGAGAAATCAAGAGACGACAAGTCGGTTCGATGATCTCAATGGCGACTGGCAAAGCGCTCGGCTATTCGCTATGGAATCTCCAGAACCGCGGGCAGCTCTATGTAAAACCAGCGGACGAGGTATATGAAGGCATGGTCATTGGCAATACTGCCAAGGGCGAGGAGATGATGGCGAACCCGACGAAAGGGAAAAATCAATCAAACGTACGGGCTTCAGGAACTGACGAGGCTATTGTGCTGGTGCCGATCTTCGACCTTACTATCGAACGCGGACTTGAGATCATGGCGGACGATGAGTATCTGGAGATTACACCCATGAGTGTCCGTCTACGCAAACAGTTTCTTACTGAAAATGATCGTGCAAAATCACGTCGCTAGTATAACGCCTCATATTCGTTTATAGTATTTTGGTGAGGGAACACCATGGCTACTCCACCATTTATCAATGAACTACTCGCAAAAGCCGATGTAACTATCGGCGGGAATCGCCCGCAAGACATTACTGTTCATGACGAACGACTTTTCAACCGTGTGATTCGATACGGGACACTCGGTCTCGGCGAGGCGTATATGGATGGCTGGTGGGATAGTAACGCGCTCGATGCATTCATTTATAAAGTGTTTATGGCGCGTTTGGATAAGGCGTTCCGGGTTAATTTCGCGTCAATTTTAACTATTGCAAAGGCCGTCGTCTTTAACCAGCAGTCATACAGCCGCGCTTTCAAGGTTGGTGAGGTACATTACGACCTCGGTAATAATCTCTATGAGACAATGCTTGATCCGCTCATGGTTTATTCTTGTGGCTACTGGAAAGACGCGACGACACTAGCGGAGGCACAGGAAGCGAAACTCGATCTTGTGTGTCGGAAATTAGGATTGAAGCATGGTGATCGTGTTCTTGATATCGGTTGCGGTTGGGGTGGTTTCGCGAAGTATGCTGCAGAACGTCATGGTGTGTCGGTCGTCGGAATCACTATCTCGAAAGAGCAAGCGGCTCTTGCGCAGGAGCGTTGCAAAGGATTATCGATTGAAATTCGTGTTCAGGACTACCGTGTTCTCAATGAGAAGTTTGATCACATAGTCTCAATCGGCATGTTCGAACACGTTGGCATCAAGAATTATCGTGAATATTTCACCGTTGCGCGGCGCTGTCTTAAAGAGGATGGGCTCTTTTTACTTCACACCATCGGGTACGCTCGTTCATTGGGGAACACCGATCCGTGGATAGAGAAATACATTTTCCCAGGAGGCGTACTTCCATCTATTGCGCAAATAGGAAAGGCAATCGAGGAATCTTTTCTGGTTGAAGATGTACATAATTTTGGTGCCGACTACGACACCACGCTCATGGCATGGTTCAGGAATTTTGACGTGGCATGGCCGAGGCTTCGTGCGAAATATGGGGATAGATTTTATCGGATGTGGAAGTACTATCTTCTTTCTTGCGCGGGTACAGCGCGTGCACGAAATATGCAACTTTGGCAGTTCGTTCTTTCGCCTCACGGTGTCGCGAACGGGTACCGATCGGTGCGCTGAAGGCGGAGAGTTCATTAAATAAAAAACAGCACGGGGGTTCCCCGTGCCGCCTAACACATTCTCTACATACTTATGCCTATAGGAATACGTTTTCTTGGTGTTACCAAGAACAATTCCTCTTCTTTAGATTCAATGCGAAAGCACATGAGGACGATCGTCGGAATTGGGCCTATCGGCGGTGTTTCGCTGGTGAGCTCTCCCAGTATCGTTTCTCCTACTGCGTCTATTAATTCAACCGAGTCACAAATCCTCGACTCTAGAGGATCTTTGATTGAGTCGGGAAGATTCCGTGCTCCTATTAACGTAGCCCAGAGTTGCACATTGTGTCGTTCCTGCTCCTCTATCTCGTAAATAGCCGTTCTGAACGAAAACCGCAGCTCAGAGACAGGAGATTGAAAATTATCTATGAGAGTACAACAACCTTGCCACCGTACTCCCCAACCACCATCCCCAAGCAGGATTGGTATCCTCATTTCT
>DAICZX010000029.1 GCA_027310925.1 Candidatus Parcubacteria bacterium | reverse complement strand
CACGGTGCACATGCCGAATACCCATATGGCCATAGCGCAAGAGCAGAAAACTGTTCCCGACAAACTTTTCTTCTCCATCTCCCACCTCCTCAGTAAATGCTCTTCGGCCTCAAAGAGCAGAGTTAAGTTGCTGGACTTTTGTATATAGAAAAATGTGTTGTTTGTCAACTAACTAAGAACGGGGAAGAGATTTTTTATGAGAGCGTCTGCTGAACGTTCCCAAGAAAATTGTTCTGCCTTCGCACGGCAATCGGCAGGAGAAAGCCGAAGGCACTGTACTGCAATCGTCTGTAAATCATCACCCAGATATCCGTCCTTCCCTTCTGTGACAATATCTCGCGGACCCATGACATCATGTGCTGCAACCGGGAGGCCGCAAGCAAGCGCTTCGAGCGCGACGAGCCCAAAGGTCTCAGGGCGTGAGGGGAAGACGAAGACATCGGCGAGGGAGAGCCAGTCGACCAGCTCCTGACCTTTCTTTGGTCCTACAAACAAGTTTTCTTTTCCATACTTCTTTTCGAGTTTCTTGCGCAAGGGACCGGGCCCGATGACGAGCTTCGTGCCCGGTAATTTCAAGTTCAAAAATTCTTCCGGGCTTTTCTCTGGTGCGAGACGACTGAAATACACGAACACCGGTTTCGGGAGCGCAGGCAAAGACGGAGACTGGTTACGGATGAAAAGCTCCGTGTCGTCGCCGAGCGGCATAAGGACCAGGTTCTTGAATCCCCCAGACTCGAGTTCCCGTTTCAAACTTTCGGTCGAAACCATCGTCTGCATGGCTGCGGAATGAAAATGACGTATGAAAGCGAAGATCGGGCGCAGGAGCCCATGGAGACGCACGTCGACATAGAGCTGAAAATGGCTGTGATACCACGTCGTGAACGGTATGCCCTTCTCTCGGCATACCGAGCGCGCCGCCCAACCGAGCACTCCTTCCGTCACGATACATACGGCGTCCGGCTTGAGCTCCTCGAGCACCTTCCGGATGCGCCGGCGCGGGAAGAGCGAGAGGCGGATCTCCGGATAGAACGGCATCGGTATAGTCTTGAACTGCCTCGGCTCGACGACCGTAACACTATAGCCGCGCGCCTCAAGAAGCGGTATGAGCGCAGCGAGCACCCGCACGACACCGTTGACCTGCGGCGCCCATGCGTCGGTCACAAGCGCTATTTTTTTCACCCCGTTAGAAATAGAACTTTTACTGTTGCCACTCATATTATTTTGCGAACGACTGATTCAGTATTTCTGACGGGATTCATACTGGCGTCTCCTCTATCTCTTCGTCAGACCTGAGGAACTTTCCGCGCATATACCAGGTGAAAAAATAATAGCCCGATATGACGATGGCAGCGAAGGCAATCGTATATTGCGCATTGTCAATCATCCGGACGACATTCCCGCCAAGCGAGGCACCCAAGAAATAGCCAGCATAGAGAAGCGTGCCATATTCGAGTATCGCAACGAGTATCCCGTATCTAAAGAAGATACGGAGCGGCATCTGCACCATGCCCGCTACCACGATAAATGCTGAGGCTATGCCATAAGAGAGCTTGCCGATGAACATCGTCATGAATGGGCGCTTCTCCCACAATGCCCGAACTTGCTGCAGATGATTTTCGGTAACACCGATCTTCGCGAGCATGCGCTCGGTAAAGGCGGTGCGACCGCCGAAATAGCCGATGGCATAATATACGCCGTCAAGCCCGACATCTCGCACAAAAAACAGCACTGCGAGGAAATACATATCGAAAATACCGACCGCAGCGAGCGTGCCGGCGACAAACGCCACAACCGGGCCCTCGATGAATGAGAGTGGGATAAGTATCCAGTACCGGTACTGGAGTATCAGCTGAGTGATGAAATTTACCGACATCTTCTTCCTAGTATACTACGTCTGCGGAGGCGGGAGGATTCGAAACTTACAGTTTCAGTACACCTTGTGGCTGAAATTTTCGCATGCTCAATTTCAGACTCACAAGGTCTTCGAATCCTCCACGCCCTGCCGCCGGCAGGGCTCGTCCCGCAAAATGAAAAACCGCTTGCACGGTTTCATTTTGCGGAGGCGGGAGGATTCGAACCTCCGATACCCTTTCGAGCATACTAGTTTTCGAAACTAGCGCGATCGACCACTCTGCCACGCCTCCTATATTCGTCATCCTAGCATTCCGAAGCAAAAATGATAAGGTTTGAAGAACGGCCCTACAGCCTAGCCGAGTGAGTGAACAGATCTCATTTGTTCCGAACGAAGCGACGGATGTATGGTCTGCAAAGCAGGCCCTATCGTCTAACGGTTAGGACAGCGCCCTTTCACGGCGTAAATCGGGGTTCGATTCCCCGTGGGGTCACAAAACCATTCACCTAATCGGATTTTGTGCTTTTTACTTTGTAGATACAGGATAACTTTGGGGTTTGAAACTTCGGTCTGAGATACATCACATTTTCAGATAACAATAAACCCCGCAAAACTCTTAGCTCTCCTGGAGTGAGCGTTTTCCAAATGGCTGGAAAATCTTTGATGACAGAAATTCCAAAGCGTATATCTGCCTCCACCTGGCGTTAACGCTTGGAAAATTAGTTTTAAGATTCAGGGTCGTAGGCCTTAGTTCAATACGCTCAAGTGCATCGAGACGGAAACGGATTGGTGAAACCAGGGAAAGAGGACTTGCGACTGTATCTCGCACGCCGACACAAGAAGCGGGCGAAGAAAGGTATGCGCAAAGGAGAGCGTATCTTCAAGCCAAATTGGCAATCAATCGATGATCGGCCACTCGTGGTCAACTTGCGTTCATGGGAGCGAGGTACGAATGAAAATACCAATGGGTTGGTGCGTCGGTATTTCCCAAAGGGAACCGTCTTCGCAGATGTATCGGAAGAAGAGATTGCGAGAGTGGAGTATGCTTTGAATACGAGACCGAGAAAACAGCTCGGGTATCGGACGCCATTAGAAGTTTGAAGTGGTACACTTCGAAGTTGAACCTACCAGGATACGATTTGACAAAAACAATCCAGTAGGTATTATTTTACTCGGTAGTAAGAATTGAGTGTTCAGGTTCTTTCACACCAAATGAGGATACTCTATGCGTGACATAAAAAAGTCAATCGGAGATGAACTCCGAATGATCGTTGCAAATGGCGAGTTTGTCGATTTCGCCAATCAACTCCGGACATGTGAACCGGTGATCGGCGAGTTCCCTGAGTCAGTCAACCAGCGCCAACCGGTCAGATATGAGTGGGAGATTGGCGAGTTGAATAATCATGAGCGTGCACTTTGCACGCTTCTGAACTGCTACCACGAGACACTCCACAATTCCGGTGGTGTTGATACGGATCAAATTAAAAAAGTTCTGGAGTCTTTCATATGTGCTCGTGAGATGCTTTTTGAGAGCATCCGCATCCGCTATCGACACAAAAAAGAGACGGTCAAGGACGGCATGACCCTTGGCATCAGTAAAGGCTTCAAGGTCGTCCTGCGACATGGGATTTGCACTGCTTTCAGAAACGTTGCTGAGAATATGTTTCGGCAATATGCGACGTTTCGATCCCCTTTTGAGTGACGATCTTCACCATACCCTCCCTGCCTCATGCAGGAGAGGGTATGTCTTTACCTAATTGAGCTTAAATCTTCTTGTCGCAAATGTGGCAAGTAAGGCTCTCCCATGCTATGATTTAAATCAGATTGATAAGGAGATAATGGATATGATTGAAACTGAAAACGATTAGCCATCCTCCTCCCAATTTACCCCGCTTCAATTTTGCGGGGATCTTTTTTATCAAGATAGATTTAAACAAATGAGCATAGATTTTATGTTTTATGATATAGTTTCCGCACGCGCGGTTAGCTCAGTTGGTAGAGCACTTCCTTGACGTGGATGGGGTCAGGGGTTCGAGTCCCTTACCGCGCACAATGCAACCAAAACGACGCAATAAACAGGCCGGGGGGAAAGTATACGTCTATGGGAAACATGCGCTCATGGAAGCAATTCGAAATGCACCACGATCTATTCGTAAAGTTTTCCTTGCGTCCCACATACACCTTCCCGCGATGGGCGAAGACAACGCGGAGCTACGTACCCTGTTAGAAAAATTCGATATTCCGAGTACACAGCTTACGCTCGGGAAAGGAAAGGAACTTGTCGGGCGAGATACGGCACATCAAGGCGTCATATTTACAATAAACCCGTCCGCCTTGCTCGTGTCGTTTGAGGACTTTATGGCATCGCTCGATGTAAGGAAAAACCCAGCAATTGCCATTCTCGGCGAGGTGCAGGATCCACACAATGTCGGCGCCATTATCCGCTCCGCCGCCGCCTTCGGGCTTTCAGGCGTCCTCATCCCTGAGCACAATCAAGCACCAGTCACCGGTGCGGTCGTAAAAAGTTCAGCGGGTATGGCATTTCGTATCCCGATTGTGACGATCGGGAATGTGAATAACACCCTTAAAGTACTGAAAGGGAAAGGTTTTTGGATATATGGACTCGCAATGAATGGATCCGTATCAGTCAATACAGAAGCATTCAATGCGCCGAGTGCATTCGTCGTTGGCAATGAGGGCACCGGCCTTCGAGAAAAAACCCTCGCAACGTGCGATGTTACTCTCTCCATACCAATACATGCGCGCGCCGAATCACTTAATGCCGCTACCGCTGCTGCGGTTGTATTTTATGAATGGTCTCGTAAGCATCCAGAGGCAGTATGAAATACGATCAGCATCTTACTTCCCTGCCCTGGCATGATTATGAACTCCTCGATTCTGGCGACTCGATGAAACTTGAGCGTTTCGGTGAATTCATCATCGCACGTCCGGAGACGCAGGCGCTTTGGCAAAAACTGCGTCCTGCATTATGGGAAAGTGCTCATGCAGAATTTACTTTTCATAATACGAAAGGTTCATGGAAGATGCGGAGACTAGTGCCAGAGTCCTGGGAACTCGCATGGAATAACGCACGATTTCTTGCTCGATTAACTGGATTCAAACATACTGGAGTCTTTCCCGAACAGATAAAAAACTGGTCGTGGATAAAGACACGAGTTGAAAAATTAGATAAGCCGAAAATCCTTAACCTCTTTGGATACACCGGTATCGCGTCTGTCGTTGCCGCGCAAGCAGGAGCTCTCGTCACCCATGTCGACGCATCAAAGCAATCTCTTGGTTGGGCGAATGAAAATGCACGACGTTCGGGAGTCCCTGAAGAAAATATACGCTGGATACTCGATGACGCACTTGCGTTTACGAAACGAGAAGTGCGTCGTGGAACAATTTACGATGGGATTGTCCTCGATCCGCCCGCGTTCGGTCGCGGCGCAAGGGGTGAGGTTTGGAAAATCGGCGAGGACTTCCATGCACTTCTTGAAGCACTCAAGGATATTTCTTCAAACAATCTTCACTCCTTCTTTCTTGTGAATGGTTATGCCGCTGGGTATGCGCCGCGATCTTTTGCACAAGCGGTCGAAAGTACGTTTGAGGTGGGTGATGAGGGTGAATGTGGCGAACTTCACATACGAGAATCATCCTCTAACCGAGTCATCTCCGCCGGTATCTATGTACGCTTCGTGCGGTAAAATGGAAGTATGATTGATAAGCAAATCGTCGTTCTCTATCATGGGAAATGCCCAGACGGTTTTGGAGGTGCCTATGCCGCTTGGAAAAAATTCGGAGATACTGCCGTGTATATTCCGGTGGATCACGGAGACGCGCCACCAGAGGAACTGGATGGAAAAGAGGTATACCTTGTTGATTTCTGCTACGAGACTTCCGAGCAAATGGCGATGCTCGCGAAAATAACGAAACGCCTTATCGTACTTGACCATCACGAGAGTGCGAGAGTGTTCGCTGAGCATGCGCCCGAACACGTTTACGACGAAACACGTTCCGGCGCGACAATAGCATGGAGCTACTTCCATCCAGGGAAACCCATGCCACGCCTTATGACATATCTCGAGGATGGGGATCTTTATCACTACGCTCTTCCTGAAACTCGCAATGTGTTTTCGTATTTACTTGCCCTGCCCTACGAGTTTTCCCTATGGGACGAACTAGCCCTCGGACTTGAGAATAACGCCAAACGTACCGATATTTTGAACAAAGCGGCTATATATACTGAATTCTTTGAGGCGCTTGCTCATTCGTCTGCCGAACGGGCAAAAAAAGTTCGCTTTGAGGGGTATGAAGTATACTTCGTCGCCACCCATCCAAATATCACAATGAAATCGTACGTAGGTCATGAACTGTATGAAAAACTCCCCCCCTTCGCGCTTATCGTAACTGCCCATCCAAACGGTTTCGGCGTCTCAATTCGTGGTGACAATACGGTCGATGTCTCCAAAATCGCAGAAAAATATGGTGGTGGTGGCCATCCGGGTTCCGCAGGCTTCTTCATACCGAATGGCAACGCAATGCCATGGATAGCAATTGATGATTAATTAAGTGGATGATATAACCCATGAAAATTCTTGCGATTGAAACTAGCTGCGATGAAACAGCGATCGCGATACTTGAATGTGAAGGTGATGAAAAGAGCGCGAGATTTACTGTCCTGGGGAACGCGCTCTTTTCGCAAATTGAAATACATAAAGAGTATGGCGGCGTCTTCCCCGCCCTCGCAAAGCGGGAACACGCAAAAAATCTTGTGCCGATTCTTGAAGCAGCTCTCGAGGAGGCCGAGCTCCTACATGAAGATACGCAAGCGATCCCTGAGGAAAAGCATGATAGGATTGCGACGATATTATCGCGTGAACCAGATCTTACCGAGGCATTTTTCGATTTTACAGGCGAATGCGAGCCTCCCTTGATAGACGCAATCGCTGTCACGGCAGGTCCGGGTCTAGAACCGGCGCTTTGGGTTGGCCTCAACTTTGCGAAAGCGCTTGCGATACTCTGGGGGAAACCACTTATTTCTGTAAACCATATGGAAGGACATCTCATCGCAGCCTTAGCAGGCCGTAAGCATATGCCGCCTCAAACGGATAGATCCGTGTTTGAAATTTCTGGCGTGAAGATGCCCGTGCTCGCGCTCCTCATTTCTGGCGGACATACCGAACTTGTGTGTATGCGCGAATGGCTTACATATGAACTTATTGGACAAACGCGCGATGATGCAGCAGGTGAAGCGTTCGATAAAGTCGCACGCATGCTTGAGCTCCCTTATCCCGGCGGACCGGAAATATCGCGCCTCTCCGAAGAGGCCCGGGAAACGCAGGAAAAGAGTCCCTATACGCTTCCTCGACCGATGTTGCATGATGCAACATGTGATTTTTCTTTTGCAGGTTTAAAAACGTCAGTGCTGTATCTTCTGCGGGATAATCCGAGTATACGCGAAGGGGACAAAAAACACATCGCGAGAGAGTTTGAAGATGCCGTCGCCGACGTGCTTTTGGGAAAGACTACGCGCGCACTCGATATGACCGGCGCACAGACACTTGTTATCGGTGGAGGCGTTTCAGCAAACACTCACATCCGTCGCGTTTTTACAAAAAAAATTGAAAATGAATATCCATACGTCACCCTGTGCATCTCAATCGGCCCTCTCGCTACCGACAACGCAATTATGATTGCGCTTGCCGGTTTCTACCGCGCCCTCCGTGACGATTTCTCAACACCGGATTCTATCACGGTGAATGGCAACCGATCGCTCGCGTAATCACGCGTATTTGCTATATTCTATAAGCGATGTTGGATAAATTTCTAAGACCCTATGACGCTGCTATAACCGAATCACGAGTATATCACGCGTGGGAAGAAAGTGGACTCTTTAATCCTGATGCGTGCATAAAATTAGGAGTCACGAGTGTAGACGCACCCGCGTATTCTATTGTGCTCCCTCCGCCAAATGTAACCGGTCGACTCCACATGGGCCATGCGCTCATGCTTGCCGTTGAGGACATATTCATTCGGTATAAGCGTATGTGCGGCTTTCGCACGCTCTGGGTGCCCGGTACCGACCATGCCGCTATCGCGACGCAGTCGGTCGTCGAGAAACAGATAAAAAAAGACGAGGGGATAAGCCGCCACGATCTCGGACGTGAAGAATTGCTGAAACGCATTGAGACCTTCGCCATGGAAAGCCACGACACCATCGTGAATCAGATGAAGATTATGGGCGCCTCGCTTGACTGGTCACGTGAGGCGTTCACACTCGACGAACCACGCAGTCGTGCGGTTCGTACTGCTTTTAAACAGATGTACGACGCCGGTCTCATCTATCGCGGCTTGCGCATCGTCAATTGGGATCCGAAAGGTCAGACCACCATTTCCGATGACGAAATCGTCTATGAGGAACGCGCTGCTAAGCTCTACACATTCCGCTATGCGAAAGATATTCCCATTCCTATAGCAACCACACGCCCTGAGACGAAGGTAGGCGATGTCGCAATTGCGGTACATCCAGATGATGCGCGTTACCACGCATTTATTGGCAAGGAATACGACACGGTTTTCTGCGATGTGCCTATTCATATAAAAGTCGTTGCTGACAAAGAAGTCGATCCTTCCTTTGGCACGGGTGCGGTCGGTCTCACCCCGGCACACAGCAAGATCGATTGGGAAATCGCGGATCGACATGAACTCCCGCACGAGGTCATCGTCATAAATGAGTATGCGAAAATGTCGGTCAACGGACGTCTCGCAGGTAAGAAAACCTCAGAGGCACGCGATCTTGTTGTCGAATGGCTCACGAGTGAAGATTTGCTCGAGAAAACAGAGGATATTAGACAAAATATTGCGACCGCCGAACGTACGGGTGGCATTGTGGAACCCATGCCGAAACTACAATGGTTTGTCGAAGTGAATAAGAAGGCTCCTGGACGCGAGGAAACACTCAAAGAACTTATGCTCAAACCTGTCCGTTCTGGAGTCATCAAACTAATCCCGGAGCATTTCGAAAAGACATATTTCCATTGGGTAGAGAATTTGCGTGACTGGTGTATCAGTCGACAAATCTGGTACGGGCACCGTATCCCCGTTTGGTATCGCGGTGAAGAAATTATAGTTGGCGAAACCCCGAAGGACGCGGGATGGGTACAAGACGAGGACTCACTCGATACCTGGTTTTCATCGAGTCTATGGACTTTTTCCACACTAGGCTGGCCTGATCGTACCAAGGACTTTGAGACGTATCACCCTACCGATCTCATCGAAACCGGATACGACATCCTCTTTTTCTGGATTGCGCGAATGATACTTATGACAGAATTCACGCTCGATACTATCCCATTCAAAACCGTATACCTGCATGGTCTCGTCCGTGATGCCCAGGGACGTAAAATGTCGAAATCGCTCGGTAATAACCTCGACCCACTCGATGTCGCGACGAAATTTGGTGCCGATGCAACGCGAATGGCGCTCGTCACAGGCAATACACCAGGCACCGACATGCGCATTAGTGAAGAGAAAGTAAAGGGCTACAAGCATTTTGCAAATAAACTTTGGAACATTGCGCGCTTCATATTGGAAAATACCGTTGGTGCAACTTCCACTACATCGCTTACACCGAACGACACCATGATTCTCTCAGCATTCGAAACGCTCGCACGAGAGGTCACGGTTGATATCGAAAAATATCGCGTCTACCTTGCTGCCGAAAAGATTTACCATTACGCATGGCACGAACTCGCAGATAAGATTCTCGAGGAATCAAAACCTATTCTTACGGGGAACGATGCGGTGGTGAAGGCGTCACGACAAGCACTTCTCCTTTCACTTCTTGACCGCGTACTACGACTACTTCATCCCTTTATGCCATTTCTCACCGAGGAGATCTATCAATCTCTGCCGACCAAAGACGCGCCATTTCTTATGGTAGCAAAATGGCCGGTTCTGGATGCGCTAGAATAAACACGTGACCCTCACCACACTTGGCTACGCGTTTCTCGGTGGACTACTGCCATCTTTCATTTGGCTTTACTTCCTTTTGAAGGAAGATGCGCGATGCCCAGAACCACGCAGACTCATCGCACTCACCTTCGTCGCGGGTATGGTAGCGGTGCCGCTCGCACTCCCCCTTGAGAAATGGACCTGTGCACAACTCGCCCTTAACCCACTCGCTGCATGCACACTCGGGCAACCGACCTGGCAAACACTTGGTCTCAATGCCCTCATAAGCTGGGCGCTCATTGAAGAGGTCCTAAAGTATGCGATGGCAGCCGCATTTATACTTTGGCGCAGTGCGGTGGATGAGGCACCCGATTACGTCGTTTATATGATAACCGTGGCTCTCGGCTTCGCCGCAGCGGAAAATATGCTTTTCCTTGTTACTCCCATTTCAGGAGGACAGCTGGCCGCCGGATTCTTTACGGGCGACATACGTTTCCTCGGATCCACGTTACTCCACGTAGTCGCTTCTGCGTCCATCGGTTTCGCGCTCGCTTTTTCAGCCGCAAAGAGACCGCCTTGGCGCGTGATGGCGGCAGCAATCGGACTTATCCTCGCTACCGCATTGCACACTGCCTTCAACACGCTTATTATCAATCCAGGTACTTCGACCACGTTTGCCGCATTCTTCCTTATTTGGACGGCTACTATTGTGTTTTTCGCGGCTTTCGAGGTGCTAAAATACTTTCAGTACCATAATCTTCCTAATAACACCTGCTAAACTATGAATATGAAACGCTCGTTCTTTGAACGTCTTTCTGGCAATCCATCAATCGGCGATGAATTCGATTCCTTCGATGAGGAACCACTCCAGACAGCAACGTTACCGCGCAATAAAAAGGATACACGTATGCACGTTAACAGTACGGGAAGTCGTCCAGAACCCTTCAGTAATACCCCGTCAAAAGACGAGGGACAGCTTCCTGTTGATGTGCATCAGACCCAAAGCGACATCGTCATTCGTACCTTCGTCGCGGGTGTACGTCCCGATGAACTCAACATATCTATAAATCGCGACATGGTTGAAATCGAAGGGGCGCGCATGGAACGAGAACAAATTGCTGACTCTGACTACTTCACGCGCGAACTCTTTTGGGGTTCATTTTCGCGCACGATCCTCCTTCCTCAGGAAATCGATGTTGACGCATCGTCTGCGAGCGCGAAGGACGGACTTCTGACCATCATCCTTCCTCGTCTTGATAAAACAAAGCAAACGAAGCTGCGCGTAAAGGCGGGTTAAACAAACATCATTTCAACGTGATTGTCGTTTCTGGCGGTGGAGCGGTTACCTCCTTTACTGTAAAAGGCAGGCGTGCAATGAGCCGCCCATGCGAAGTCTCGATGTCCACCCGCCACTGCCCAGGTTCACTAATGGGCACGGTCGAATATCCGCGATAGCCACCATCGTTACCGCCAACAATTGGGTAGGTAATAGTCGCTTTCAGTATCCACTGTTTTTTCGCTTCATCGAACCACTGCCAACGATGCACGATGGTCGTCGTAAGTGCCGTTGGTGCGAAGACCGCACTATACGCGAAGAGCCATTCCCCAGGAACAACGTGCAGCGTTGGAGAAAAACCGAGGTATTGCACTTGCCATGACTCCGCCTCATTCGTTGCCAAGTATGCGCCGGGCACACGCCACACAGAGTGATAGATGCCTACCGCCTCTGCCGAGAGTGGCAGTGGCGGGAGAATATTGGTGAAGTAAAACACGTTCATGAGGATAAGCACCACAAGTGCCCCCGCTCGAATACGCCATACATCGATACGGAAACGTTCGTGTGCTAGAAAACGTAGAAACATCGTAAATAGTGTAAAAATACCAATTGCAACAAGGCTACTTTCAATAAAAGTCTCTGTTCCCATCGTTTTGGTGTACATTGGAACAGCAAAAATTGCATATGAATAGAGCGCAAAAAAGAAAAGTATACTCGTGAAGACAAGCTTTTCATGATACTGGTGAAAATATTCGCTGCCAAGAAACACAAGAAAGAGGAAGAGCAAAAATGGCCATGAGACACCGAAAACCGCCGAACGACCGTAGAAAATAACAAACCCGCTCCAGAATCCACCGAGTGCGAATTGCGTTACGAGAGGAAGGATGAAGCGCCAACGCGGGGCACGTTTCTCTCCGCGCTCCGCTCGCACCTCTAGCCAGTGGAGAAGAGGGATCGCGATAAAACACGCAAGCGTATACAAAGCGAAAAGCACCTGTGTTCGCCAGAGATCGATACGAGTAAACAGGAGATTATCGAAGATGAAACCTGTGGCCATCGCAACCGCGGAAAGATGTCGTTCATAGGTCTGTATCCAGGAAAGAATCTTCCGCAACATACTGGTGCTTGGACCCGGGCTCGAACCGGGGACCCCTTCCTCTTCAGGGAAGTGCTCTACCAACTGAGCTATCCAAGCGTTAGAATCCTATTGTCCCACTTTGTACGAGTTTATCAGCTTTTGCAACTCAGCGGAAGTCGGGAAACCGAAGATGCCGGACGTGGTTGTACCGGGCACGTATTTGGAAACAAGAGGTTGGAGATATTGTTGGTAAAGATATAGTGGCAAAGCCAGTATGATAATCCATATGATAATTCTCCCAACGAGGCCCAACCATTGATCTCGTCGGATGGCGCGTAGCATACGGTGATTTTCTTTCGCGAGCGCATGCGTCTCATCGAGTATCCGCTTCAACTCAGGATCCATGTGTAACCATATTACCATCAGCGCTTCCCATGAAAAATGCCTTGCAGTATGCGAGAAGATATGTTGTCATTGTTTATGGTAGCACTAATGGGGGTACTTATGCTCGTATTATACAGACGTGCCGGAGAGACCATTACCATCGGAGATGACGTGACAGTTACGATTTTTGGGATAAAGGGAAATCAAGTGCGCATTGGAATTAAGGCTCCAGAAGGAATCCCTGTGTTTCGGGAAGAGCTTTATAATAGAATAAAAAAAGAACGGGAAGCTGGCATTGCCCGCCCAGTGCCCGGAAACAATAAGCGGTAGACAAAGCGGCCTATATATACATAGGCCGCTTTTACTTTTCCTGAGTTAATGGAAAAATCTAGTTGCTATTTTTGATATAGTACGGCGTACGTACAAGCAAAAACCTTTAAAAAACTCATGCGCATCAAAAAAAATGGACGAAAATGCCCCTCGTGCGGCTCGCGGAAGACAAAGAAATTCGGCACTCAACTATATTTGTCTATTAAACCGATTTTTCGTTTATTAACCGAACACAATTGTATTTAGTTTCCGTACAGCGCGATAAGCTCTGCACGTGTTATAGGGCCTACGAAACCAGTTGATTCTATACCGTGTCCCGCCTGAAATCGCTTAACAGCGGCAAACGTCTGATTATAGAAGCCCCCGGTAATTGCGCCTGAGTAAACGCCTGCATGTGTAAGGGCTGTTTGTAATGCCGAAACATCTGCAGTATACGAAGAGCCAAATTGCAAGTTATGGTTCCATACATACGTAAAACCTGATTGATTTTGAGTCTGAACGGTTGAATTGTTTGCCAGCTGATCGAAACCTCCGATCACACTTGCGGTCTGCGAATTTGATGGTGTTACGGTGAGAGTAACACTTTTAGTTACAGAACCTTCAATTCCGGTACAGACCATCGAATACGTCGTTGTCACCGATGGGTTAACTTTCTGATTACCAGAAAAGGCGACAGCGCCACCCCACCCTGATCCGAAAGCATCACATGCCACGGCATTCGTAGATGACCAAGAGATGGTCGGAAGGTCGTTATAGGATGGCGTTGCGTTAACGGCAATGCTTGCCTTGTCTAGAGTAAGAATAAGTGTAGGAACCACTGCGCTTTGCGCGTTCGTGATTGCAGGGAGAAGTAACGATGCGAATGCCATAACAGAAATGCTGGTTTTTATTGACATATCGATTTGATTACCTGATATTAATTTAATTACGAATATATTGTACCATGTACTAAATAAAAAGTCGATGCCCTGGTGCCCCCTCCAGGAGTCGAACCTGAAT